>JBIKYZ010000257.1:0-6796 GCA_044354985.1 Pseudanabaena sp.
AAAACTCGGGCGCGGCGCCCCCCCCCCCAACTCTCTTTTATAAAAAAAGCCTGCACCCAGTGTAGGCTTTTTTTTGAGGTTAATTAACCGAGAACCTTACGTGCAGTTGCAACGACGTTGTCAACGGTGAAGCCGAACTTCGCATAACCGATAGGACCTGGAGCCGAAACACCAAAGCTATCCATACCAATAACTGCGCCTTCAGAACCGACATACTTGTGCCAGCCAAAGGTGCTACCAGCTTCAACACTGACACGCTTCTTGACTGCAACTGGAAGTACAGATTCTTTGTACTCATCGGATTGTTCGTTGTAGAGTTCCATCGATGGCATAGAGACAACACGAACAGCCTTGCCTTCATCAGTCAAGATAGCCGCAGCCTTAACAGCCAACTCAAGTTCTGAACCAGTAGCAATGAAGATTAACTCTGGGTTTGGTGCATCAACAACGATATAAGCACCTTTCTTGGTTCCTTCGATAGAAGTACCAGCCAAATTCTTTACATTTTGGCGAGTGAAAGCCATCAAAGATGGACGCTTACGATTAGCGATCGCCACTTGATAAGTACCAACAGTTTCCTTAGCATCAGCAGGACGCAATACTAACAAGTTAGGAATTACGCGCATCGAAGCGAGGGTTTCGACTGGTTGGTGTGTGGGACCATCTTCACCAAGCATGACGGAGTCATGGGTCATGATGTACAGCACACCAACTTCCGACAATGCTGACAAGCGGATTGCGCCGCGCATATAGTCAGCAAATACGAGGAAGGTTGCACCGTAAGGAATTGTGCCGCCATGCAAGATCATGCCGTTCATGATTGCGCCCATTGCGTGTTCACGAACACCAAAGCGGAAGTTACGACCTTCGTAAGATCCATATTGGAAATCTGGCAAACCTTTGACATAGGTCATGTTGGAGTGAGCCAAATCAGCAGAACCACCAAGGAATTCTGGCAATACAGGAGACAACGCATTCAAGCAAGCTTCTGAAAGCAAACGGGTCGATGTTTCTTTTTCAGCAACTGGCTCAAGGGCTTTTTCCCAGCCGTCAGGTAATTCGCCAGCCATAATGCGCTTGTATTCAGCAGCTTCTGCTGGATAAGCCTTTTCATAAGCAGCAAAGCGATCATTCCATTCAGCTTCAGCCTTAGCTCCCTTGTCGATCGCTTGACGGAAACGGGCAAGAGCATCAGCAGGAACTTCAAAAGGTTCGTATTCCCAACCGAGGTTAGCGCGGGTTGCAGCAACTTCATCAGTACCGAGTGCAGCACCGTGAACACCAGCCGTACCAGCTTTCTTAGGTGAACCAAAACCAATGGTAGTGGTGACAACGATCAAGCTAGGTTTATCTTTAACAGCTTTGGACTCTTCGAGCGCTTTAGCGATCGCCTCTAAGTCTTCATTACCATCGGCAACATAGGTGACATGCCAGCCATAAGCTTCGTAGCGCTTACCAACATCTTCAGTAAATGCGAGGTCGGTGCTGCCATCGATGGAGATGCTATTGCTGTCATACATCATGATCAGCTTGCCGAGCTTGAGGTGACCACCCAAAGAAGCTGCTTCTGAAGCAATGCCTTCCATGTTGCAGCCATCGCCAAGAATGACATATGTATAGTGATCAACAATATTGTGCCCTGGTTTGTTAAAGCGAGCCGCCAAATGGGCTTCGGCGATCGCTAAACCAACAGCATTACCTACACCTTGACCGAGAGGACCAGTTGTAACTTCAACGCCTGCTGTTTCAAAGTTTTCAGGGTGACCAGGGGTAGCACTGCCTAACTGACGGAATTGCTTGATTTCGTCTAAAGGTACGCTGTCATAACCAGTTAGATGAAGCAATGAGTATTGCAACATGCAGCCATGTCCTGCGGACAAGACAAAGCGATCGCGATCAACCCATTTAGGACTTTTTGGATTAAATTTTAAAAACTGATCAAACAGCACAAAAGCCATTGGTGCTGCGCCCATCGGCAGACCGGGGTGACCAGATTTTGCTTTTTCGACCGCATCGATCGATAAAAAGCGGATGGAGTTAATGCAGAGTGTCTCAAGAGTTTGAGGTTTCGAGGGTGCAGCGACCATAGTTACAATTGCTTAGAAAATTTTTGTACTCAATCAGATACATTTTCCCTCAAAACTGTCCCATACAATAATAAATTTTAAGATTTGGTAGCGTCTTACTCAATTTATCCCTTGAAAGTTAGTTATGTAAAGATGGAAATTCCGCATATTAGCAGATATTCAAGTACAAACCCCAAAATATAATACCAATTCACAAAAGTGTGACAACACTTCTGTGAATTAAAAACCAAACCCTGTAAGGGTTTAAAAGCACAAAATGGTGTAGCTATTTTGTGCTTTGGTATAAGTTGTGACCAGCAATTCTCATTATAAAAATCGTTTTTTTAAGCCCACCTTCGGTGGGCTTAAGGTTTTTCTAGCGCCTTTGGCGCTAGAAAAACCAAAACAGAATGGTAATTGCTGAGTTGTGACGCGAAGAACCGCAACTTATATTTTTGGTTAATTTACCATTGCTACAGTTGACGCAACATAAGTGTAAAAATGTATGTCTCTACTACTCAACGCGATCGCTATTGCTTTAGGGCAAACTCTGTATGAATTTCCTACAAATAATCATGCTGACTCTGTTCTTTTTCCCAGCAGCACCCATACTCTATGCCCCAATACTTGCTCCTCCAAAACAACAGTCTAAAACAATAGATTTTTCTGAAAATCAAAATACGATTGTGTCAGAAGCAACTCCAATCGCGGGTTTGACAAGAGAAATAACTTCCGACAAAACAGCAATCGCGCAATGCTCACCTGACGAATTCAAAAGTTTTTTTGAGCAGTTTGTGCGTAACCGTTCAGCACATTATTACATTAATTCGGAAGTCCAAATTCGTGATTATCAAGATCCTAGTAGGCTTTTGATGACGATTAGTGGCAATGATTATGTGGATTTTAGGATTAGAGCGATCGGTAATAGATATGTTTATATTGATCCTTTAGCAAAATATCGCGGTGATGATGAGTTATTAAAGAAGCGATTAAAATTAGACTATCAAAGAATCGATGCCAAAACATTTCGCGTAAATTACATCCGAGCCGATTTTATTAACGATAGTAAAGATAGGAATGGAAATCTAGTCAGAACCTATGGGAACCCAGAAGCCTATATTTTTGAGCATCGTGACGGATGCTGGCATTTAACCCAATCTTTACAGCAGTATAGGGCTTGGAAGGAATCAAATACAAGCAAATTATTTGCGAAGCTCATTAAGGGGTATGGCGATAGAGTTATATTTAGGGGACAAGATGATGCTACTCGTTCTCATGATTACATCGTAGCTGCTTACACAGATTTTTTTTACTATAAGAAACTTGATGCTCAATTTGGATATGCGGAGTCAGACCAACGGAATCGTTTGCGCGAATGGAGTGTAATTCACGAAGCAGTTGAGAAAGAGCTTAGAGGGTTTTATTCGAGACTGCAATGCTCAAATAAAGCGATAGTCGGTTTACCTACATTTGCTGACTATGACGATTCGTCAGCTACATACACGAGCCAATCGCTCGATCGCATTGCCACGGCTATTACTGAATATCAGGCTTTGCACTCCGACCAGCACATGAGTCCAGAATCGCTAAAAAATCGATGGTTTGAGATTCGCAAGAAGATATCAATCGACACAAATGTCGCATGTGTTATATCTGGAAGATAAACAAACCAATAAATCCGCGAAAAGTGTTGTAAAGCAAGACTTTTCACGGATTTATTGGTTCTGGGTTACTAAACCTGTGTCGAAACTCAAACAATTGTTAAGCCAGATTAAAATCAGCAATCCCTAACAATGTTTGGTATTAAAATATACACAAGTCAGGAAAAGCTCCTAACTTCCTAAGTCAAGTTCTCTAGAGATTCCTTTGAGGGTGATCAGTATGAATGGTCTAGTAAAGAAACTAACGAATATGGTGGAATATGTGAGCGATGCGATCGCCAAAATTTTCACCCCAAGTAAAGACGATTTTCCTGCTACAGGCGAGCAGCCTTACAAGGGCGATCCTGCTTCAGAGAATTCTAAATTCTAAATAAAGTGAAGAGAGGGGCAAATCGCCTCTCTTCTTTTTTATGATAAAAGTGCATAATCTAAGGACGATATTTTAATCATGTCGTCCTTAAGTTTCTCAAGCTCTTTTATAGATGCCGCCCTATGACGCAAAATCCAGTTGCACTGCCGCCACTAAGTTCGCAAAGTCCTTGGCTATGGGCAAAAAAAAATCTATTTAGTAGTTGGTTTAATAGCTTACTGACAGTTGTTTGCCTATATTTGCTTTATCAGTTTGTCAGTAATGTCTGGCTTTGGGCAACAACTCAAGCTCAATGGTCGGTGGTGAGTAGTAATTTGCGACTGTTTTTAGTTGGACTTTATCCTGTCGAAGAATTTTGGCGATTGTGGGGAGTTTTAGCGATCGCGGGAAGTCTCGCAGGAATCTCATGGGGACTATGGGGCAGATTTAGTCGTACAGTAGCGATCGGTATTAGTTCATTATCGGTTGCCCTTGCGATCTTGCTGCCTGTAGATGGCTTATCGAAAATTCTAACTTTAGCGATTAGCGGCGCGATCGCCATTGGTTACGTAATTGGTCAACAATCTAAACGCTTAGAAGCAAGTTCCATAATTTTGGCGATCGCTTGTTTTTTATCTTTACCAATTTCTATATGGTTAATTGGCGGCAATCTGGGACTAACTGCTGTTGATGTCAATGCTTGGAATGGACTAGTTTTGACTCTGATTGTGGCAATCTCAGGGATTATATTTTCTTTTCCATTAGGAGTTTTGCTTGCATTAGGAAGACAGAGTACATTGCCCCTCATCAAATGGTTTTGTGTCTTCTATATTGAAGTTGTAAGAGGATTGCCACTAATTGGCATTCTATTTATGGCTCAAGTCATGCTGCCTCTATTTTTACCCGCAGGTTTAGAAATAGATCGCGTTTTGAGAGCGATCGCGGCTTTTGTATTTTTCAGCGCTGCTTATCTTGCCGAAAATGTGCGCGGCGGATTGCAGTCAATTCCTAAAGGACAAGCAGAAGCTGCTAGAGCCTTGGGATTGAATAACCCCTTAACGATCACTTTAATTGTTTTACCTCAAGCGCTCAAAGCTTCGATTCCTGCGATCGTTGGTCAATTCATTGGATTATTTAAAGATACGTCCCTAGTAGCGATCGTTGGGCTAGTCGATTTGATGGGTGTGTCTCGTACTGTCTTATCACAACCAGAATTTATTGGTCGCTATGCCGAAGTTTATCTATTTGTCGCTTTAATTTATTGGATGTTCTGCTTTTCACTATCTCAAGCTAGTCAGAAATTAGAGAAAAAACTTCAGAACTGAGGAGACTTAATTCGCCAGAATCCTCAGATTTGGTTTTAGCTACAGCGCTTTGCGCTATAACTAAAATCAAATACTTCTTGATTACCTATGCCCGAATTGATCGAAAATGCCACATTTCAGCAACGCCCCACATGGGATGAATACTTTATGCTGCTGACCAAACTTGCTGCTATGCGATCAACCTGTCTAGCTTTCCCAGTGGGAGCCGTAATTGTCAAAGATAGGCAGGTACTTGCTACAGGTTATAATGGCTCACCCTCAGGTTCAGTCCATTGCACTACACAAGGTTATTGCTATCCAGATATGAAGGATTGCACTGTGAACAAAGATTTTCCCTCAAGGGCAGTTCATGCGGAAGCCAATGCGATCGCGCAAGCAGCTAAACATGGAATTTCCACCGATGGTGCGAGTATTTATGTGACTTTGGAACCCTGTATTTCTTGTTTAAAGCTGGTGGTGTCGGCGGGTATTCGCGAAGTTTTTTATGAGACAACTTTTAATAAAGGTAATAACGCAGCTCTATGTAAATCCTTTGTAGCAGAAAGATTGGTGACACTGAAGCAAATTAAGATATCACCATCAGTACTGCGAAGAGCAGATTTATTTCTCAATTCTCCCACCTCTGAATTACGTTTATTTCCTTAGCTACTTAGACAGAGCGATCCGAAATCCATAATAGTTGTACCAATTTACAAATGGATCTTTGCGGCGATTGGTAGCTCTACATTCCCATGCATCATGATTCCAAGAGCCTCCTCTTAAGACTCGATATTGTGGATCGCCTCCCAAATCCCACACTGAGGCATTTGTTGGTCTACCGCGATAGTCTTTATGCCAAGGATCTGCACACCATTCCCAAACATTCCCATGCATGTCATATAAACCAAAATTGTTAGGCGAAAAAGTGCCAACAGGGGTCGTCTTGTCGCGATATTTTACAGAGCTTCAGATTCATACTGAAATCTACCGTCATAGTTGGCAAAATCTGAGCTAATCTTATCTCCAAAATAATAGCGAGTAGATTTCCCTCCCAGACAAGCATATTCCCATTCTGCTTCACTAGGTAAACGATAATTTCTGCCCGTCAGTTTACTAAGGCGATCGCAAAACTCGATCGCATCAACCCATGAGATATTTTCAACAGGAGCAACTTCATTTTTAAAATGTGAACTGTATTGTAGCAGACATAAGTTAAATTATTTGATTAAGGTGTAGAATTGATAGTATTGATTATAACTCAGATATTGGGTGGTAATTTGGGAAAAAGTAATGTTGGGTTTCGTAACCTCAACCCAACCTACAAGATCGGCGATCGCACTTTCAACAGCCCAAAATGATCGCACTTTCAACAGCCAAAACTATCACAATCTTAAAGTTTAATCAACAAGAAGACCA
>JBIKYZ010000202.1:0-9421 GCA_044354985.1 Pseudanabaena sp.
TGACAATTATTGGCATAATGGGTTTAGGGATAATGATTTGTTTTCGGTTGAAAGTTGAAACTCTCATTATCCCTTTTCGCTTAATCCCGCTCTTTCTTTGCTTCAATCTTGTCCAAAGTCCAATCAAAAAAAATGTTAGATTTTGAAAACAGCAGTCAGTTTTAAGTTATGCAAAAGAATACAAATTTAGTTTTAGTAGTTGATGACGAAATTGAGATCCAAAGACTCTTTAAACAGAGATTTAGAAAAAGAATTCTATCGAAAGAACTAGATTTTATATTTGCTTCAAATGGAATAGAAGCTTTGGCAATCTTGAAAGAAACAAATTGCATCTCAATGATCCTTACCGATATTAGGATGCCTAAAATGGATGGATTATCCTTTATTTCAAAATTAGCTGAAATTAATCGAAATATAAAAGCAGTAGTAGTCTCGGCCTATGGAGATATCCAAAATATTCGGATGGCAATGAACTGTGGCGCTTTTGATTTTGTAACAAAACCTATTGATTTTGATGATTTAGAAATAACAATTGATAGAACATTTGCTTTTGTTTCTCATTTACAGGAACAACAAAAACAACTAGAGGAAACTCTTGCACAGGTGAGAGTGCTTGAAATGAAGGAAATTGCTTTAGCTCATGACAAAGAGCTTGCCGAAGCTGCAAATCGAGCAAAGAGTGCTTTCTTAGCTAATATGAGTCATGAAATCCGTACGCCAATGAATGGAGTAATTGGAATGACGGATTTATTGTCAACCACCAATTTGACAGAAGAACAGAGAGATTATGTACAGATCATTCGTGATAGTGGCGATTTGCTTTTAACAATTATTAATGACATTCTTGATTTTTCTAAGATTGAATCTGGAATGCTAAAAATAGAAAGCCGTTTGCTCGTTCTGGAAGATATCGTCAGATCTGTCTTCGAACTTTTAAGTAAACAAGCAAGCGATAAAAATCTCAGCATTCAATATTCAATGCATCCAGATATTCCTCATGATTTATTAGGTGATGCCGCAAGGATACGTCAAGTTTTAATCAATCTCTTAGGTAATGCGATTAAATTTACTCTACAAGGCAATGTGACGATCTCGATCGAGCCTCGGTTAATCGTAAATAGTGATGAATGTGAATTAGTCTTTGCAGTTGAAGATACAGGTATTGGTATTGAAGTTAATCAGCTAAATTTATTGTTTCAACCATTTACTCAAGCTGATTCTTCCATCAGTCGTCAGTATGGTGGGACAGGATTAGGGCTTGCCATTAGTAAGCGTTTGGTTGAGTTAATGGGAGGTACAGTTTGGGTCGAGAGTCTTGGACGAATTGGTGGTAATCCTCCTGACAATTGGACGTTTGATCCAGAAACGATCCATATCAGCGGCTCTGTATTCTACTTTACTCTCGTGTTGAGAACTTTACCCACAGAAGTTGCTAATTCTCAAATACCTAGCAATACTCAACCAATTTTATCTCCTGTAGATCAAGAAACTACTACATCATCTAGTTTAGAAGTTCTCATTGTTGAAGATAATTTCGTTAATCAAAGAGTGCTACAACTATTTTTAGAAACACTTGGTTATAGCCCGATGATCGCCAACAATGGCTTAGAGGCTTTAGAGGCTATCAAAAATCAAAAATACGATGTAATTTTTATGGATATGCAAATGCCGAAAATGGATGGACTTACTGCTACTAAGCAAATTCGGCAGGATTGTAGTCAACAGCCTTGGATTGTAGCTTTAACTGCTAATGCTTTACCTGAAGATCGTCAGTTATGCTTAGATGTAGGAATGAATGACTTTATTACTAAGCCTATTCAGATTGAGGATATTGTAAATATTTTTGATAGATATAACAGCGATAAATGTTTTGAAAAATAGCGCAAGTAAATGAACAGCTAAAGTTTTTGACTAAAAGCAAAATTTATCTAGATTGATGACTAAATAACAAGTAGATACTCCCTTCCCAGTCAAGAAATAGCGGTGCGCGGCAAAGCTGCGTACTGCTATTTCTTGATTATCAAAACAAAAGTGGCGGCGCGAAGCGCCGCCACTTTTGTTTTGGGTTTTATGTACTAAGCAAACCTTTTATTGCTATAGCCTGTACTTGAGTACAAGGCTTGAGTCAGTAACTATAGTCTTAGCCACTTTTATCAAGACAAATCAACACCCAAATAGTGAGAGGCGGCGCTTCGCGCCGCCTCTCACTATTCCTAACAAGAAGGGCGACAGCTATATTGCGTATGTGTGTGAAATAGCGATCGCTAACAAAAATAACTAACGATCAAGAGCAACTCAAAATCAAAGTTGCAATCTCGCTCTATTATCGGTAGCATAGGGGATAATAAAAAATGTAATAAAACGCAACAATCAAATATATTTTTCCAATATATTTGAGTTTGTCAATTGACAAACCAAAAACGCATACTAGATTAAAGATAGGAAATTTGAGTAAGGAGTGACACAATGCAGCAGCAGGGCAGAGCCCTAACTGTTCCAATCGGTGTGATGGGCGCAGCACAGGGATTTAATCCGACGATACTACTGCTACTGGGTTCGATCATTTTAGGAACTGCATCGACAACAGGGTATTGGGTATGGGGCTGGGCGCACTGGCTCGTATTTGTTTGTAATTTTTCGGCGCTTTATGTACTGGGAACAGTAATTCATGATGCTTGCCATAACGTTGCTCACCCAAATCGCATTGTCAATGCAGCGATCGGGCATATTGCAGCTATCTTGCAAGGATTTGTGTTTCCAGTATTTACTCGTGTCCACATGCAGCATCATGCCCATGTGAATGATGAGGAAGATGATCCTGACCACTATGTTTCGACTGGCGGCCCCTTATGGTTGATTGCTGCTCGCTTTTTTTATCACGAAGTTTTCTTTTTCCAGCGTCGGCTATGGAGAAATTATGAGCTTTTAGAATGGGCAGTTAGCAGGTTGATTGTAGTAGCAACGTTGTTTGTAGGCTACCATTATGGTTTTCTCAGCTACATGATGAACTTCTGGTTCGTACCAGCAGCCGTTATGGGACTTTTGTTAGGCTTGTTTTTTGACTATTTGCCTCATCGTCCTTTTGTTGAGCGATCGCGCTGGAAGAATGCCAGAGTTTACCCAGGCAAATTTTTAAATATCTTGCTATTAGGTCAGAACTATCACCTAGTTCATCATCTTTGGCCGAATGTGCCTTGGTATTATTACGAGAAAGCATATTATCAAATGAAGCCTTTGTTGGATGCCAATGGCTCCCCTCAGACCTTAGGAATTTTCAAGATGCCAGATTTAGCTGGTTTTATATATGACGTTTTCTTAGGTATACGGTTTCACGGTCATAAACACAAATAAAAAAGGGAGCGCTAAGCGCTCCCTTTTTTATTTGGAACCCCAAAAAGTAAATACGGCGCTTAGCGCCGTATTTACTTTTTGGGGGCTATAGCTATAGTGTTTCTAAGGAATGATCTAGCTGCATTCTGGTTTCCATTTGGCGAATGAAATAACCTGTCATCATCGCTGAGCCTATTAGTCCAGCTAAATTCTCGCGATCAGTGGTGATGCTGACGTTGAAATGCTGTGGGGGCAATATACCCAGCAAGTTTTGAATATTTTGGTTGATAATTTGTTGCGCTTCAGGGGTGACGGACTGCGCGACTGTGGCTAAAGTTTCAGGCGATTGATTTTTGAGGTAATCGAGTAAAAGGTTGTTGCTACTGGAGTTGAGTTCGCCTAGGTTAAACATGTATAGGTTCCTCGAATCTTGGATTCGTTAAAAATATCTAAATATATTCTTACTGATGCGATCGCTAAGTTTTGAGTAGGAAAACCGTATTTCAACCGAATAGAAAAGTACAAAAGCCTTGATAAACAAGGCTTTTGTACTTAAAAATCGTCGTCATAGCTGCCGCTACTATTGCTAGCTGCTTCATTGTCTTTACGAGAGCCAAGTAGATCTAGACGATCCACACGAATTACGGGTTTTTGGCGCTCATCACCAGTAGTGCGATCGTTCCAACGATCAAATTTAAGCGATCCTGATATACCAATTAGGCTTCCTTTTCTGACAAAGTTCTTCGCAACTTCGGCGGTTTTGTCCCACATTTCTAAGTCAAACCAATCGGGCGGATCATCACGGTTGCTGGTATTACGATTAACTGCGATCGTAAAGTTGCAGACCACTTTGCCAGACTCAAAATATTTAACTTCAGGATCACGTCCTGCACGTCCAACTAGGTGAACTTTGTTTAAGGTCATAGGACAATCATCAAAAAAGATTTAGACATCTGCATTTTATAGCAAAACCCCAAAATAGAGGCGACACTTCGTGTCGCCTCTATTTTGGAGTTATGGATTAATTGACTCAATCCTTGCTGATAGACCTTGTTTCGCAAGGCGAGACACTTGGACTTCGGCAATACGGCGATCGCTATAGGCTCCAATCTGTACTACCAAATAGCCATTGAGTCGCGAAGCGAAAGAATTTGGCACAATTTGACGTATTTGAGCAACGGCATTAGGTGAAGAAACAGGCACAACTACCCGATACCGAGGTGGGGTTTGGGGCTTAAAACTGGTATTAGCAAGAGGAGCGATTTGGATCGGTTGATTAACGGGTTCGCCGCTAGGAGGTTGCGATCGCACGGGTGGCAAGCTAGTACTAATTTCGGGGTTAGCAGGTATCGGAGAGTTAAAACTTTTAGGTGTAATTCTCACAATCACAGAAGTAACAGGCTCATACCAGAAAGGATTATTTGCTTGATTGCCTTGATTGATGAGGGAAGATGTCGATCTAATCAATGCGGGTGGATTATCAAGAGGTGGTGCAATATTCATAGGCTGACTGGCTGAAATCTGTTGTTCTAGTTGTTGGTTGATATTGGCAAAGCGATCGCTTTTGGGCGCAGTTGATGAGGACTTACTTACAGCCGCAGCATTTGCCGTTGTCACATTTGTCGAAGGACTTCTAGTAAAACTATTAGCAAATAAATTGGATGGCGGACGCACAGCCGATAATTGCAAATTTCCCTTCACTCTTTTAATGTCCAATTGATTGCCAATCACAGCAACCGCATTACGGCTGACGTTTTGCAAATCGAATGTGCCATTTCCCTGAAAAGTGTTGTTACCATCATCGTTAGGCTTGCCCAGATCTGGCTTGGCAGTATCAGAAATCGTTACACCATAAGCACGATTATTGACGATCGCATTGCCGCGCAAAATTGGCTTAGCGTTAGATTGGATTAAGAGTCCATTTTGATTTTGAGTAAAGGTATTTTCTGTGATTTGTGGAGCCGCATCTTGGCGAATACTCATGCCAAAAGTGGTTTGTTGAAAGAGGTTACCGCGAATATCTGGACTAGCTTCACCCTCGATCGCTAAGCCACTAGTTCCATTGCGAAAGAATTGATTTGCAGAAATAATCGCCGTTGATTTGCCTGTAATTAAGCCGCCATCTTGCTGATTATCAATAAAAGTATTATTGGCGATCGCAGGACTCACATTTTCAATCCACAGTCCATAACCTCTAGGATTAGGATTGGTGACAGTCACACCCCGTAATTCTGAGCCATCGCCAAGAGCGATCGCCACATTTTGAGGAAACCCCGATCCTGTGCGTAAGGTTCCCCCGCCTAAAATTATGATGCCTTTGCCCTTAGTTGCTTCGCTACCTCGTAATGTCACATTAGGGCGTAGTCGCATTGGGAACTGCTCACCTGTAGCACTGCTGTAGGTTCCATAGGCTAGCTGAATAATCTGTCCAGTCTGAGCGCGACTCATCGCATAGGTAACTGTCTTGAAAGGTGCAACAGTACTACCTTGTTCAGGGCGATCGCTACCTGTTTGGGGATTTACATAGATGATATTTTGGGTAATCGCTGATGAGCTAGGCGATGTCTGTGATTGGGCGACCACAGGGGAGGCGATCGCTAAGGTTGGGGACAAGATTGCGATCGGAAGCAAATAAATCAGGTTTTGAAAAATAAAGCCTTGAAATGTCTTACAGATGCTCATTTTTATGTACGGATTGCTTCCCTTAAATTTGCTAAAGTTGCTGAACAGGATAGTGGGCAGGCTGACTGAAAATATTAAATCTATATTAAATTTAAAACTCAAGTCTTAAGAATCATAAACTACCCTAAGTTCAAAACTATGGCAAGAGCAACAAGTCAAAGGATAAAGACGACGCAGCGCGTCGTCTTTATCCTTTGACTCCAACGCTAGCCTCGGTAGGAATGATGTAGCGTTGCAGAAATACAAACACGATAAATACGGGCAGCATCGAAATCGCAGAACCTGCGGCAATTAAGCGCCAATCCTCAGAGAAGGCACTTGCTAGACTAGCAATCCCCCTCGGTAATGTATAAAGCTCAGCCTTATCGACGATCACCAAGGGCCATAAAAAATCGCCCCACATTGCGACAAAGGTAAATACAGCAAGTGTTGTTAGCGCAGGACGCGCCGCAGGTAACATTATATGCCACCAAATCCCTAAACTAGAGCAACCATCCATTCGCGCCGCTTCTTCCATTTCTTTGGGAACGCTTTGAAAGGCTTGGCGCAGTAGAAATATGCCGAAAGCTGAAATTACATAGGGGAAAATCAAGCCAGCATAGGTATTTTTGAGGTTTAGCTGCACCGCTAGAATATAAAGGGGAATCATCGTAATTTGGAAGGGAATCATTGTCGTACCCACGATCGCCCAAAATATCGAATCTCGTCCTTTAAAATTTAGTCTGGCAAGGGGAAAGGCAGCGAGGGAGCAGAATAGCAAATTTAAAATTACGGTGATGCTGGAAACAAAAAAGCTATTCCAAAGATAAAGATCAAAGCGGGAATTTTTCCAGACCTTGAGGAAATTCTCAAAAGTAGGCTGGGCGGGTAAGAGTTGCGGTGTCGCCTGAAAAATATTTTCGCTAGGTGATTTAAAAGCAGTGCTGACTAACCAGAGCAAAGGAAATATGGTTAACGTGGCGATCGCAATTAAAAGCAGAAATTGCGGAATATTTTTGAGGATATTCAATGATGATAGTTTCTGGGTCTTATTTTTCATGATATTAATACTTATAATTTTGAAATGGGCAAAGCTCACCTCAAAACTGCAGGCTTTTATTTGGCAATGAGTTGTAAATCGCTAAAAACATCAAACAAAATCTTTTTACGGATAGGAATCATTTCAAAGTTAGGATCTTGATTTTCAAAATTTAAGGCATAGAAATAAACGTTGTTATCTCGTTCTATATAGCCAACATACCAACCAATATTCTGCATTCCATCAACATTAGTTCCCCAACCAGTCTTACCTCTAAGAATGTAATTATCTTTACGATCAATTAGCATGATGTCTTTCACAGTTTTCATCACAGAAGGTGAAAATGGCAAATCCTCTTGATAAAGTCTGATGAGAAACTTGATTTGCTCCTCTGGAGAAATTCTCAAATTGCCATTTAACCAAAAAGAATCAATCTGGTCTGAGATATCTTGATTGCCATAGTCAGCAGCTTTTATATATTTAGCCATTCTTTCATTCCCAATCCGTCGCGCTAAGTCTTGATAAAACCAAACAACCGATCGCGTAAAGGCTGTTCGCATATTTTGATCTTGATTCCACAAAGGAAATCGACGTTGGACTCCATCCCAGAGAATTATGGTATTTTCATCTGCGATCGCTTTAGTTTCTAGAGCAACCAATGAGTTAAATATCTTAAATGTCGAAGCAGGAATAAAGCGTTTTTGACAGTGGTTTGAGTTATAGCGAATATAGCGATCGCGTTTTAAGTCATACAAAATAAAACAGCCTTCAGATTTCGCTTCTTGAAAGTTTTTAGCAAGATTTTGAGAAAATTGCGATTGAAATATTGGAGTTGATTTAATGGAGCTATCCTGAGCAAAAACAGGTAAAGAGAGAAACAAAGAAGCACTAAACAAAAAAGAACCAGTCTTAATCATATTTAAATGGTTTTGGCAGGATTAATAAATTTGAAAGTTAGAATTGAAATAATAAAAATAATCAGAAATAAAAACACCCCGATCGCTGAAGCATAACCCATCTCTAAACTTGTAAAACCTTTATCATATAAATAATAAACTACAGTCTTTGTACTATTCGCTGGACCACCTTGGGACATGATATAAACTTCTTCAAAGACCTTCATTGCTCCAATCGAAGAAATGACTGCTACGAGAATAATGTAGGGCTTCATTAATGGAATCGTAATATCCAAATGTTTTTGCCAACCATCAGAACCATCGATCGCCGCCGCCTCGTATAAATCTGTGGGAATTGCCTGTAAACCTGCTAAATAGATGACCATATAGTAACCAACACCTCGCCAGATTACTACCGCAATAATCGCAAAAATGGCTGTTTTTGGGTCAGTTAACCAAGGGATTTTAATATCTTGAAATGAAATAGTTGACAGAAAATAATTTAAAATTCCATTCTGAGCATAAACCCATTTCCAAGCAATACCAGCGACAACCACAGAAACAATCACTGGAAAATAATAAATGGCTCGAAAGAATTTAATACTGCGTAACTTTTGATTGACTAATATCGCCAATGCTAAAGGTAAAACTACAAGGCTAGGAACTGCAAATATTAAGTAGGTTAAGGTATTACCTAAGGTTTTCCAAAAAGCTTGATCTTTCCAGAGATTTAGATAATTCTTCCATCCAATAAATTCAGGACTACCAACAAAATCATAATTGGTAAAACTTAAATATATTGCTTGGAATACTGGTAAAAACGAAGTCAAGCAAAGAAATGCGATCGCTGGTAATAGAAATAAATATGGAGTCCAAGAAAATTTCTTACCTATTATTTGCCGTTTTAGTTTTACATTGGGCTGCATAGAAGATCTCAAAGCTTAAAAATAAGCAAATTTAATTAGATTCAAAGTTTGAATTATTGACTAATTCTAAAGGTATTTCTAGCAATTCTACAATTTCATCTTCGGTCAAGGGCATTGGTCAGTTAAAGAGTGAGGGAATGAAAACCACGCAATAACAGTAACTCCAGCATGGAAAGTGGTCGATGATACAACCCGATTTCCATAGCTGGAGTCTTGTTCTTCCCTCAGCCTACATGAGGTCAGTTATACCAGCAATTCTCATTATGAAAGTAAGCTAGTCAAACCGTTGATATACAGCTATTGTTAATGACATCAGGAATGATAATAATTCAACACTTTGAAGCAACTAGGCTCGTTTGACACCATTGTAACCCACATTCCGCTCTCAAAAGAAGTAAAGAACAATTAGGAATCAGGGAAAGGGAGAAGATAATAGCGACGGCAAGCAGAGGGAACGAACTGTAAGATGTGAAGACGAGATGCGCTCAAGTTAACAATTTGCTTAACATCATGAACAATAACGAGATGAACGGCTAAAAAGCATTGAAAAATCCAACGTAAAGTAGGAG
>JBIKYZ010000448.1:0-2784 GCA_044354985.1 Pseudanabaena sp.
TTTGATGACCGTCTCATGTTGAATGCGGCTGGCTTATGGAACTTCTATTTAGATACTGCTTAAAAATGGATTGAAAGCTAAAATCTACTCTGTGCTGTGCTTTTGTTTCCCAACAAATCTAATTGATTTTGGTTGATCCTATAGTACAATTCATGAAAATATCGTATCACTCTTTGGTTGCGAGCGATCGCAGACTCATTCGCGATCGCCATCACAAAAAAAGGAAGGTACATGTCATGTATCTTCCTTTTCTTGAATTGGATTTTATTTAGACGGCTAGAGCAGGTTCCTTGATGCTGATCTCTGGATACTCAAGTTCAGGATAGAGAGGGAAACGATCGCATAGAGCTTGAACTCTTGCGAGACAATCAGCTTGGACAGCATCACTCTCAGGACTTAAAAGGCGATCGGCAATAATATTACCAATTTCGCGGAAGTCAGATTCCTTCAAACCGCGAGAAGTCATCGCAGGAGAACCAAGGCGTAAACCACTGGTTACAAAAGGTGATTCAGGATCAAATGGAACGGTGTTTTTGTTAGCAGTGATATTGATGCCGCTTACTAACAAGTCTGCGACCTTACCAGTCATACTAATACAACGCAGATCGACCAACAACAAGTGGTTATCAGTTCCATTGGAAACCAGTTTGAATCCACGTTCTTGCAATTGAGCAGCAAGAGCTTGAGCGTTCGCAATCACCTGTCCGCAGTATGTTTTAAACTCAGGACGTAATGCTTCACCGAAGGCAACAGCCTTAGCTGCAATTACATGCTCAAGGGGACCACCCTGTGAACCAGGGAAGACTGATTTATCGAATTTCTTACCAAGTGCAGCATCGCGAGTCATGATCAGACCGCCACGAGGTCCACGTAGAGTTTTGTGGGTGGTAGTAGTAACGACATCACAATAGGGAATTGGATTGGGGTGATGTCCTGACGCGACTAAACCTGCGATATGGGCGATGTCTGCCATCAGGTATGCGCCAACTTCATCTGCGATCTCACGGAATTTAACGAAATCAATAATTCTGGGATATGCCGAATAGCCGCAAATGATTAATTTTGGTTTATGTTTCAAAGCCAAATCACGAATCAAATCAAAATCTAGCTGTTCGGTTTCTTGATTTAGACCGTAATGGACTTTGTTAAACCACATTCCCGAAACGTTCACAGGTGAACCATGTGTCAAATGTCCACCGTGGGACAAGTCCATCCCCATGAAGGTGTCATCTGGTTTGAGCAGAGTCAGGAATACGGCAAAGTTTGCCTGTGCGCCAGAGTGAGGCTGGACATTTGCATGGGCTGCGCCAAATAATTCTTTGATGCGATCGATCGCGATCGACTCGATCTCGTCTACAAACTCACAACCACCGTAATAGCGTTTGGATGGCAGCCCTTCGGCATATTTGTTGGTCAATACTGATCCCTGCGCCGCCATAACTGCGAGGGATGTAAAATTTTCGCTGGCAATCAGTTCGATATTATTGCGCTGTCTCTCGATTTCTTTACCGATAAAGCCTGCGACAAGAGGATCGGATGCGGCGAGGATGGGAAACAAGTTTGTCATTTTGCTAAGCTGCTTGATTGTCTGAAATTAAGTTGGCTGAAAAAACGTTTAAGAATTACTTGTTGAGTGTTAAATGCTCTAAGAGATCCCCCTCAATCCCCCTTAAAAAGGGGGAAGAATTAATTCTCCCCCCTTTTTAAGGGGGGCTGGGGGGATCTAGATAATTCTTAAATGGTTGCTAAAGCTCGGCTGGATTAGCCTGAACGAAAATACCTGTAAAAGTATGCTAACACGCAGTGATTATAGCTATAGACTAAAAAGAGAGTGGCGGCGCTTCGCGCCGATACTCTCTTTTTGGTTTTACGGCGCTTTGCGCTAGGTTAAAATCCATGGGAGCTAACAAATGGAGACAGCCAAATAATTACTATGCCCAAGCCTAAGACCACACTTATTCTAAATCCCAAACCTCAATCACAAATTACACTCAGTGAATATGTCACCGCGATCGCATGGTCACCCAATAGCAAATATCTCGCTGCGGCTACTGCCTCAGGCGAATTGGCTCTCTTCGATGAAGCAAAAGCAGGTAACGATCTCACTCAAAAGCTGATTGAATTACAAGCACCAACGGAAATTTCAGTGGATTGTCTGGGATTTTCGGCAGATGGGCGATGGCTGGCGGCAGGGGGGCAAGATGGTAAAGTACGGGTGTGGAAATTAGATGGCGATCAACCTGCGATCGCGGCAACTCTCGATCTTGGTACAAAATGGATTGAGCATCTGATTTGGCATCCCACTCGTCCTGAATTTGCATTTAGTTTCGGTAAGTATGTCCAAATCTGGAGTGCGGAGACTCTCGATATTGTGACGACTCTGCATTTTGAGCAATCAACAGTATTAGCGATCGCATGGCATCCAAGCGGCGAATTACTCACGGTGGGAGGTGATGGCGGTATTAAGGTATGGACAGCTAAGGATTGGTACGAAGATCCGATTCGGTTTGAAATGCCAACTGCTACTTCCAAACTGGTTTGGGATCGGGTGGGTGAATATTTAGTGGTAAGTACCCTCGATAATCTAGTTGTGGTGATGCAATGGCTTGGTACTGACTTTGATGCCTCACCGTGGCGGATGCAGGGCTTCCCTGGCAAGATTCGTAGCTTTGATTGGTCATCGAGCAAAACTTCGCCGCTATTGGCTTCCTCTAGTGGTTCCGATGTGGTTGTATGGGAAAAACATGCTGATCTGAATGTCGGTTGGGAAGGCGAAGTGATTAA
>JBIKYZ010000449.1:0-2767 GCA_044354985.1 Pseudanabaena sp.
TATGTGCTACTCTTGGTTTAGTTTCGATGAAGCAATTACGTTCAAACTTTGTTTCAGTATACATTCTCAGACTCTTTTATCTAAATCAAATCTCTGGATTTTCTATCTGCGTAAGGTGAGTCAATAAGATTTATTTAAGTAATCGGATATGGTAATGATTGCTAGCTCCCAACAGTCAGTAAACTAGAAACAGCTGTCTAGAATTTGGGAGAATGCGATCGTGACTAATACCAAGCCCCGCGATGTCCAAGCAATTTATATTGCCGACGAAACCTTTGCTCTGCGATCGCGTAGTTGGAATCGCCTGCGGTTTGAAATTGAATATGCTCTCGAAAAAGGGACAACAGCAAACTCTTTCTTAATTCAAGGCAAATTTTTAGCGCTGATCGATCCACCTGGAGAGACTTTCACCGCGATTTATCTAAAAGAATTGCGTGAGCGCATTAACATTGGCGATATCAGCTATGTGATTCTTGGTCATGTCAACCAGAACCGCATTGAGACACTAAAGGCTTTGCTCGAAATTAATAGTCGCATCACCTTTATTTGTACTAATCCAGGGGCGATCGCACTCCGCCAAAGCCTAGGCGAAAAAGTCAAAATTCAAGTTGTACGGGGTGAAGAAACCCTTGATCTAGGTAAAGGTCACATCCTCAAATTTATCCCTACTTCTACACCGCGCCATCCTGACGAGCTTTGCACATATGACTCAAAAACTCAGGTTTTATATACCGATAAATTTTTTGGATCGCATATCTGTGGCGATCAAGTCTTTGACGAGGGTTGGAGTCATCTATTAGGCGATCGCCGTTATTATTTCGATAGCACGATGGCAAACCAAGTCCGCCAAGTTGAAGCAGCTTTAGAAAAGTTAACCGTTATGCCTGCGGTGTTTTATGCTCCTGGACATGGACCAATGTTGAAGCATGGTTTGCATGAACTAGTCAATCTCTACCGTCAATGGAGTGAAGCTCAAAAGCAACAAAATATCTCCGTAGCGTTGCTGTTTGCTTCGGCATATGGCAATACGACCACGATTGCTAATGCTTTGGCACGAGGCATCACTAAGGCAGGTGTTGCTGTCGAGTTAATTAATTGTGAAACCGCCGAACCAGAAGAGATTAAAATTGCGATCGAGAAATCCTCTGGTTTCTTGATTGGTTCGCCAACTTTGGGTGGACATTTGCCAACACAGGTGCAAACAGCTCTAGGTATAGTTTTATCTACAGCGACCAAGAGCTATCAAGCAGGTGTATTTGGCTCCTATGGATGGAGCGGTGAAGCTGTGGATATTATTTCTGGAAAGCTGAAGGATGCTGGCTATACTCTTGCTTTTGAGCCGATTCGGATTAAGTTCACGCCTACTGAGGCAACTTTACAAGTTTGTGAAGAGACGGGAACAGATTTTGCACAAGCGCTGAAGAAAGCCAAAAAAGTTCGTACAACTCTTAATCCAGGGAGTACCGTGGAGCAAGCCGTAGGTCGGATTGTTGGCTCTCTATGTGTGCTCACAGTTAAACGTGGCGAAATCTCGACTGCGATGCTTGCCTCTTGGGTGTCACAAGCATCATTTAATCCTCCTGGCTTAACGATCGCAGTTGCCAAAGATCGTGCTATCGAGACTTACTTGTTTGAAAGCGATCGCTTTGTTTTGAATATTCTTGAACAGGGTAAACAACTCCGCAAACATTTCATGAAAAAATTTGCACCTGGTGAAGATCGATTTACGGATGTACAGGTGGAACCGACTGAAGGAGGTCTAATTTTGCCTGATGGATTAGCCTTTTTAGAATGCAGAGTGATGCAGCGAATGGAATGTGGTGATCATTGGCTTATCTATGCGATCGTGGAGAATGGCAAGCTATTGCAATCTAATGGATTAACAGCCATTCATCACCGCAAAACAGCTAGTAATTATTAAAAGAATTTGTGCCGATCTCAAGGCGATTTATACGGCGGCAACGGAATCGGAGGCGGAGTTTAACCTTGAACTCTTTGCTGAGAAATGGGACAAGCAATATCCATCAATTAGCAAGTCTTGGCGCAGTCATTGGGCGAACATTATCCCCTTCTTTGCTTTCCCACCTGAGATTCGTAGAGCGATTTATACCACCAAGGCACTTGAGTCTATGAATAGCAGTTTGAGAACAGTGATTAAGTCCCAACAGATTTTCCCCTCTGATGACGCTGCTTTCAAGCTGGTTTATATGGCAATGCGGAATATCTTCATGGCAACTGCATAAAAAAATTGAAATCCTTAACTATCAGGCTGTCTAGAAATTAGTAAGTACAAATACTTGGGATTGAAATCCTTACTGTGTAAGCTGTCTATTTTTTATGCGGTTGCCCTGGGAATATCTCGAAGAAGTGGACAATGCTGATTCGGAATTGGAAATCTGCACTTAACCGCTTTGCTATCCTCTTTGAGGATCGTCTCCACTTCTAGTTTCTAGACTTTACACATTTTACTTGATAGTCTCGTCTGGCTGTCAGTGTGAGCGCTATCGGCTTGCGGCGGAAGGGATGAAGACCTTATTAGGCTTTTTAAGTGTCTGTACAGTTGAACTTTTACAGGTACTTATCTCCATCGCAATCAAACTGATGCTCCTGCGGTTGAGATTCTTTCTCCTGTCCAAATTCAAGTCTTAACTCATGTTACGCAGAAGCCTAAAAAGGTTTCAGAGACTGCCATTCCAAGTGAGATTGCTGCAAAGCCTTGATATATAATTTGGATTTGAGAGCGAAGTGATTGAGCTTAGAATTAAGT
>JBIKYZ010000333.1:0-5027 GCA_044354985.1 Pseudanabaena sp.
TGATTTTGATGACCGTCTCATGTTGAATGCGGCTGGCTTATGGAACTTCTATTTAGATACTGCTTAAAAATGGATTGAAAGCTAAAATCTACTCTGTGCTGTGCTTTTGTTTCCCAACAAATCTATTTTGGGTACGTTGAGCTATTTTAGCCTATACCGATTTTAGAGATAACCATACTCAATATTATCTTTAAAGATTTTACCCATTTTTTGATATTCACGTCGAATTGCTTGCATGATATGTCGTCTTTCAATTCTATTGCTTTCTCTCACTGCAAAAAAGGCGGCTCTTAAGGCAATATTACGAATATTTGCTCCTGTTAATTCAAAATTATGTGATAGGAAACTAAATCCTAAATCATCCTCACGGGGGGTATCTTTTGGGAATGCTTTTTGCCAAATTTGGTGTCGTTGCTTTTCATTAGGTAATGAAAAATCAATAATAAACTGAAGCCGTCTTGTAAAAGCTTCATCCATATTATTACGGAGATTTGTTGTTAAGATTGCTAACCCCTCATATTCTTCCATTTTCTGGAGGAGATAGCTTACTTCAAGGTTAGCATAGCGATCATGAGCGTCTTTGACATTACTCCGTTTTCCAAATAAAGCATCTGCTTCGTCAAAAAGTAAAATAGCATTTGCATCAGTCGCGGCAGTAAAAATCTGATTGAGATTCTTTTCTGTTTCACCAATATATTTATTGACAATTTGAGATAGATCGATTTTGTATAAATCGAGTTGTAATTCTTGGGCAATGATTTCGGCTGACATCGTTTTACCTGTGCCAGATATACCAGAAAATAGTACATTTAAGCCTTTGCCTAATGACTGCTTTTTGTTAAATCCCCATATGTTCCAAACTAAGTTTTGGTATTTGATCTGATCACAAATCTCCCTAAGCTGAGCTTCTTGATGATTGGCTAAAACAATATCATCCCAGACATATTTCGGCTGAATTTGCTTCGAGAGAGATTTAAGATTTTGACTAGATAAGCTTCGGGCAGCAGTAAAGAGGTGACTGACTTGTATTCTTTCAGTAGATGGTGCAGATTCTAAATTTTGCCATTGTTGATGATTTGTGGCGATCGCAACAGCATTGGCTATTTGATCGGAAGTTAGACATAGGCGATCGCTCAGGTCAATTAGATCATCACTATCTAAATGAATTTGAGCAGATTGGAGATGTTTTTCCCAAAAATGCTGACGCTGTTCAACATTGAGCATGGGGAAAGAGATATTAACTACGCCTTGAAGTTGAGTAGTTATATTTTTCCATGCAGTAGTTCCACTTAAGATCGTTACTCTATTTTGATTAGCTAATAGATTAAGGATATCTTGATAGCAACTTTCATGATCTGGCTGTTGTAATCGATCTAATCCATCTATATAAAGTAATATATTATGAAATTTAGCTTGCCTCAAAAGAATATTAAATGTTGATGGTAATGCTGATTTTATATCTGAAATATTGTTCAGATTAGCAATTATAATTGGCACATTTAGTGCATAAGCGATCGCTTCGGCTACGTCTTGTTTAATTGATTGATCTGCACCATGAAAATACATTGTTAATGGAGTTTGAGCCACCAAATGATGATGGGCAAGTTGGGGCAATGTGTGCTTAATTTTGTCGGCTAATGGTAAATGCTGCCCATTCTGTTTAGGTATAATTAACTTGCAAAAATGACTCAGTCGTTCATCTAAACTATGTTGTCCTAATAGTAAATTAACTACTAAAGGATCAAGCTTAATACTATGGGCTAGTAGTGAAGGTAAGGATTGATAAGGATCAGGAATTAGCTGAATTAAACCATAATGAATAAGTGGTGAATCTGGACTAAAATGAACCCGTCTTTCAAGTTTTTCTAAAGCAGAACTACTCAATAAATTGAGGCTTAAATCAACAGTTGGGCGTTTTGCACGTACATCATCTTGGAGGTAAGCATATAGACGTTCATAGCGACGATCAAGCTCGGGGGCTAGGGCGATCGCTAAAACGCCTAGATCAAAGCTATCTAACCCAAATTGCTCCTGTAGCCAAACAAACTTAGAAGTTTCCGCAGTTCCAGAGACTTCTAAATGAAGATTATTTTGTACTGATGACGAAAAAAGAGGTTCAGACGGAGTTTGTTTTAACAAACGTTCTACTTCTTTTTCTCCGATCTGAATACCACGGTACGGATCGGCATCTATCCCCCCAGCAAACAATGTTTGGGCAGTCTTAACTGCTGCCTCCAAGCACTGATCCAACTGATGCAAGAAATGAATCAAATCATCCATTAGGTATTGTTTCTTTGGTTAATTAGTATTATTCAGATGCTGATTCAATGATGGCGATCGCCTCTTTGGGAGAGATCTCAGTAAAGAGAACCTGTAGAATTCCTGATAAATACCGATCAAATATCGCTATATTTAATGATAAACATTCCCTAATCATTAGGGCAAAGTCAAATTCTCCAGCAAATTGAACACTCGTTTTAAAGCGAATCTCACCATCGTTATAGTCAAACTCAAAATTCCCAAATTTTAACCCAAAGTTGGCGCGAGTCAAAAACTCTTGAACTTCAAAAAACTTTGCTTCAGGAGTTTTATTTGGACAAATCGAATAAACAAGTAATTGTTGATACTCATCAATACATTTTATCAATGTAATCCACCTTGCCGACTGTCCATTCACATCAATACGAAGAGATGAATCTTCAAGGTGAGAAAATTGCCATTCTTGTTCCTTTAAAATGGATTCGGCGATCTGTAAAAGCATTAGTAATTGGCTCAGTTTATTATGTCTAAATTTATTGTACTCACAACTCTTGAATTATTTTGAATTACTTTATTGAGAAAAGTAAAAATATAATTTTTTCGAGTTATTCTCAAGCCTCAGCTTCTTCCATTTCAATTTTAGCTAGTTGCTTCATCAAATCATCATCAAGCTTAACCTCATCCTTGCTTAAGTCCTCTTGAACATTTTTAAGTACTTTTTCTTGCTCTGTCATTTCGGTAAGCTTATTCATACCTGTCCCATCTTCGAGTTGTTGAAGATTGGCGATCGCTGCCTCAACATTTTTCAGGACTATTTTTGCTTTGCCTTTAGCCTCTATTGCGCTATTCAGAAAGGTAGAATGCTTCTCATGTTTTTCAGAATATTTGATTTGCAACTCCGTCAATTTTTCAATACGATTTACAAAGCTTTGTGAATCTTTGATCCCAAGTTCTGTCAATTTAACCAAGGTTTTATCTTTGATACTTTCCTTTGTTCTAGTTTTCCAAGCTGATGCTTTCTTCTTTAAGTCCGATGCTTCAGATTTTATTCCTGACACCTTGTCTGTGATCTTAGGAAAACTTTCTTTTAAAGATGAAAAAGATTTCTTCTTTTCCTCTTTGAAGTCTGTATACTTTATTCTTATTGCATTCCTTTCTCTTTGGATACGATCTGCTGATTGCTTTTTTAGTTCATTATATTTTTTTACTAACTTCTCTGGAATTATCTTTTTGATTTTTTGCTTAGTGTTCTCTACTGTTTCAATTCCTTTTTTTACCGCCTTTTTTGCTTTACTGAATATCCCGTTATTATCTTTTGATGCTTCTTTATTAACCTTGACTTCATCTACTATTTCAGCTTCAGTTGCTTCTTGAGCATTTAAAGCGGCTTCTTCTTCCTTTAATTTCTGCTCTAGATCATTGTTTTCACTATTCTCTTCTCCTTGCATTTTTTCAATGTGATTGGCAATCTCAATCAACTCATGATAACGAGACAATTTCATATTTGTCTTTGCTAATTTTTCAATATATTTTTGACTTTTTGCTGTTTCTTCATTGATTTTTTCTTTGGCATCATTAAGAGATCTTATAAATCCAGCTTTAACTGCATTAATAATATCTTTGCGCTTTTCTCCGCTACCAGCAATCTTAATTGCTGCCTCTTTTAAAATTGCATCGGCGTTTTCGGAAGCAATTAATACATATGATTTTTCCTCTAATTTTATAGATTTTTTATCAAACTCTCCCGCAATTACACCACTAAAATTAGGCTTTCCTATGTGGAATTTACCATCTTGATCAAATTCTAGGTTCCCTTCTAATCTGCCAGCACCTAAGCTACATGTCGCCCGAATTCGATATAGATCTTTGGTGAAGAAGTAGAGAGCTTGAGCTTGGACTCCTGCGGAAATCGATGCTTTAAAATCAGCATTTGCATAGTATTTGGATGTTAATTGACTTGCATCAACTTTCTTAGTTTCCTCATCATATTTCAATGAGCCATTAAGTTGTAATCCGCCACTAAAATTAGCTTTACAGCCCCCCTCGACAAATGCTTGAATTGCGGCAAAATAAGCACTTCCTGCCGCAATCTTCGCCTTTAAAACAACTTCTAAAAATCCATTTATCTCTGGATTAACACCTAAATTCCAATCCTTTGAAGCTTCTTTGGCGATTGAACCTTGTAAACTAGCCCCAATACCACCTTTAATTGATAGTCCAATCCCCGCTTCGACCCCAGGTACAATTGGATAGTTGATATCGATATTTGGCCAAGGGAAAGACTCTCCAGGAAGTTTAATACCTCCCTTAGCTGTAAGATTCGCATGTTCAACTATAATTTTTTCTTTGCTATTACCTTTGCTGCGATCGAGTTTGATCTTACCGCTACCTTCAGCATTTAGATATTCTCCGAAATGTAATCCCACTCCACCACTTGCTGTAGTGCTGTAGCCACTCTTTTTCCCTTCAACAGCCAGCTCAGGATTTTTTATGGCGAGGACTGTTCCTATATTAATATCCCCTATTTTTGCGGTAGCTTTTCCCCATTCCAAGCCTTCTTTATCAATCTTTGCGTTAGCTACTTCAACTTGGGCTTTATTAAGCATCGGCACAGTAAGCTTGAGCTTGGCTAAGTCAACGCTGAGGGCTTGGGCATTGCGATCATGCTGCACTTTTTTAGCATCAAGGGTAAAGATATTTGCAACATCAATCGTGAAATCAAGATTTTCCCAAGCAACACCCGTATTATCCACCTTGATCTTAGTCAT
>JBIKYZ010000050.1:0-23524 GCA_044354985.1 Pseudanabaena sp.
CTTGGGCATTGCGATCATGCTGCACTTTTTTAGCATCAAGGGTAAAGATATTTGCAACATCAATCGTGAAATCAAGATTTTCCCAAGCAACACCCGTATTATCCACCTTGATCTTAGTCATCTTGGCAGTAGAACCTTTAAGAGGTTCAGCTTTGATCGTTGGTGTTAATTCAGCAATAGTGAGGGCTTGGGCATTGCGATCATGCTGCACTTTTTTAGCATCAAGGGTAAAGATATTTGCAACATCAATCGTGAAATCAAGATTTTCCCAAGCAACACCCGTATTATCCACCTTGATCTTAGTCATCTTGGCGGTAGAACCTTTAAGAGGTGCGGCTTTGATTGTTGGGGTTAATTCGGCAATAGTGAGGGCTTGGGCATTGCGATCATGCTGCACTTTTTTAGCATCAAGGGTAAAGATATTTGCAACATCAATCGTGAAATCAAGATTTTCCCAAGCAACACCCGTATTATCCACCTTGATCTTAGTCATCTTGGCGGTAGAACCTTTAAGAGGTGCGGCTTTGATTGTTGGGGTTAATTCGGCGATCGCAAGAGATTTTTCCTCTCGGTTATACTTAATTTGTTGTACGTCGAGAGTGAAGATATCAGCGACATCGAGGGTGAGCTTAATATTTTGAGTTTGATAGTCCCATTTTTTGGCTTGGAAATCATAGCTGATTTTGAGTTCGCCTGTAGACTTAAAAGCGGTTATATCAGAACCTAGTATTAAAGCTAAGCCTCCTTCAATTTCTAAAGTGCTGTTATTGTTCTTGTTGAATCCGAGACTTTTGACCGTCAAGTTACAACTAGGGAAAATTTCAATCTGATTGGGTTGAGATTCTAACCACTCTGCGGAAAAAGCTTTGATTTCTTGGCTCACCTCTTTTACAAGCCCAGCAAGCGCGGTAGTATCAGCTTTTTTTGCAAGGCTTTGGTTTGAAGTGGTTGCCTCTTTTCGTTGAATCGCAGTTTTTTGAGAATTTTGCTGAACCACATGGGTCAATTCATGGGCGAGGAGTTCTTGACCTTGACGGCTGCGAGGCTGGTATGCACCCTGCTTAAAAAAGATGTCTGTTCCTGTGGTAAAAGCGATCGCCTGAATCGAGTGATTTAACTGATGAGACTGTTCATTGGTATGGACGCGCACATGTCTGAAGTCAGCATGAAAAGCTTCTTCAAGGGGTTCACGCACATCCTCTGGAATTGCTTGCCCCTGCCCCCTTTGCTGCTGGATCGTGGTCTCGAATTGTGGAGTTACAGCCGTGCCTGTGGGTGCAGATGTCGGAGCAACTGCTTTCGGCATAATGCGTTTGCTATCTATCGGCTCAGCTTTGCGGATGGGATCTGTGTTAATACGTTTAACAACCTGAGCCGCTACCCGATCCGCTTGCTGTTCATGGCGATCGCCTGCCTTAGTCAGTTTCAACTTGGGTTGTACTACTAGCCCCTGAGAACCTCCCCGTGCCAACTCCTGTGATAAACCTCGAAAGCCAGATGATGAATGTAGACTCTGCCTCTGTATCCTGTCCATTGGCATAGAGGATATCTGTGGCAATTTCCTCTGAGCCTGCAAAACACGCCCCAAAGCCTGATTGGTCAAAAGTTCCTGCGGCTCTTCACGCAGCATAGCAGACTCTTGCTTACTAGCTGTATTTGTTGAAGAAGCTGCTTTTACTGTTTGATGTTGACCTTGTCGCGAATTGCCCATGATTATTTCATCCTTAACTTTCTGAAGTTTGGGTCAACATCAAACCAATATACTAATTGCCCGAATAGAACTTTGATGTTGAACTTATTATCTGTAATTTATGTACCTTTAACTCGCATATTTGTAGTCATAAAAGTACCAGTACCCGAATATTGCGGCGTAGCGTCAGGAACTGGCCCCGCAGGTGTCGGCTGTTGAGCTGGCACAAGAACTTGAAACTTCGCATTAAACGTTCCTCCCTTCAGTAAAACTGGCTTATTATTCGATTTTGTGCGTAGAGCTTTTTGATTCGGTGCTAGGGAAGCAATACTTAGCATACCAACACCAGGAATAGGATGCGATGCAGTGATGTAGGGACAACCAGGAACCATAACTGTTTTTTCATCTCCATCAATACAAGCCATTTTTTTATTAATCATCATTTTTCCTGTTCCCATTAAATTGCCTGGGATCACCGTGACGATCGCCGCCCCAAAAGCAGGATTAAACATCGCTAAATCACCCGTTGTTAAAATAAAATCCGCCATAACTGTGGAACCTCAAATATTTAGCAAACCTATCTTTTCGGGGATTCAAATTAATCAATTTAATCAATCCAGTCATCTTCTTGGATATTAGCTCGGAGCATTGCGGGAGTGACTCGACCAAGAATGGTGTTTCCACTCATTGTGCCATTGGTATTTTGATGACAAATTTCTAACGCATGAACCCTTGGGCTTAGTTCAAAATTCTCCACCAAAATAACCAAAGAAGTAGGTCGCTGATTGAGATTAAAATTAATCTGAATCGTCACTGTCCCTGTCACAGTCTGATTATTAAGATTCTGTATAACTATATAAAATCCCTGAATATTCTTGAGAAACCGCTCATAGGGCATATGGTGAGTAACCCGAATGCCCTGATCTACAAACTCCAATTCAGGAGTATAGGGCGGTAAAGCAGCGGTTTGCGACTGCATTCGGACTACTAAAAGATGACTGATTTTTTGCAATTCCTCTGGACTGATAGCTTGTGGCTCGATAAAAGCTTCAATTTCGATTCGACGTTTATCGGGCGTATCAAAGAGATGAAATCGATAAATTCGTTCTAGCCATTGGGAATTGGGAACAATACGTAATGTATCGCCGATCTCTGCACCCAACAATGTATTGCCGATTTTGTACTCGGCGCGACGGGTATAAACCTGAAGCGTCAAATTTTCTGGATCGATAGGCAATTGCATAGTTTGATCGGCACTGGAACCAAGTCGCGTACTGCCCTGCATCTGATCCCATCGGGTTCTGGGTTTATAGATGCGAAGCCTTGCATCATGGACAAGGCGCATAGTCTGACCTCGGCGCGTTCCAAGGTGCGTATTCCCATCAATGTAATGGGTTTGGGACTGATCGAGGCTCAGGGGAGGTTCGCTCTGTAGTCTTAGAGTAGTCTGAGGATCATCGGTGAGGCGACTACTGCCAGACATCTCCTCGACTGGTCGCCAAGGTCGATAGATTCTGAGGTTTGGTTCTAGACGAAAGGGAGCAGTCAAGAGGACAACAGAGACACGTTGATGGTTTAGAGTGAAGTTGAGTTGGACGGTCATAGTACCGCTGAGATGGCGATCGCTTAAATTTGCCAAAGCCACAAAATAACCATTGGGATTCGCCAACATCTTTTCATAGAAAACTGTCTGCCTTACCACTGGTCCCATTTGACTACCGTTCGGCTCTAACACCTCCGTTTTGCCCTGAATGCGGATTAAGATCTGTTCCGCTAATGCTGGTTCAAACAGTGTTGGATCAAGGGCAACAGACACTTCTACCTGTACCTTCTGACCTGACGGGGCTTCAAACATTGCAAAAGGATAACAACAACCCCAAGTTTGGGTCAGTTGCATCGTCAACGTTAAAATGCGGAGCGCATAGAAAGTATGGGCAGGTTTCTCTTCGTTGATGATCGCCTGAGCTGCGCGGCATTCTCGCCAGTAGCGATCGGGCTGAATCACCTGATTACTGGGCAAGGCTAATTGCACTTGAAAATAATGGGGGCGATCGGCAAACTCAAAGACGGAAATCGTTCGTTCGGGATAGCTCAACCCAGAATTTTCTAGGTAGATCGTGAGCATTTTTTTGAGTCCGAGAATAGTCCCCCGCAGGCGATACAGTGGAACAATCTGGCTAATAAACTGTCGTTTTACCCCCTCATCCCAATCTTCCCGCAAGCTTAGAGCCACCCAACCCGCTAACCAAGGCAAAAAGTCAGCAGGTGTCTGTTGAGGATCGAGATAGGTATGGATCTGGGAAATAACAGTTTCGAGACCCACGGGGGATTCCGATCCTGAAGTCAGAATATGAGGTCGAAATGGGACTGGCTCAAGGGAAGGAATCCCACTCAAGCCCTGCTCAAAGGCAAGTAGAAACCGACCCAAAAATGGATCGCTTTGCAGATAGGCTGGGAGATATTCTAAATAACTGCTTAGATATTTGGTTTCCATGTTGTTCCGAACCGTTGCAAAGTTTGAATTGTGCCAATCTGGATCTGCACTAATTCGTGCTCGCGAATTGACAGCCCAATTAGTTGATTTTGCTCGTTGTATTTTTGGCGATCGCCTTCAACACCAGTCAATTCTATGGCTTCCACATAGTCAACTCCCGCCAGCCCATCGAGGAGTTGATAGAGTTCTGAAAGGTAGATGTCATTGCCGAAGGGGTAGCCTTGTCCATCCCAAAATTCATGGGAATCGAGGCGAGCAAAAAAATGTTGAATACGTTCTTTTGCTTGATCTTGCACAATCCTGAAGTTGGCGCTGTCTTCTAGATAGAGCGTGGCGGACAATGTGACATTAACGTAATGGGGTTCAACGATATGCAGGTGCGTGGTGATCAAGCGACGTTGGTTGAGGAACCGCTTGAGGGTGTGCCGCAACAGGGTCGTATCTTCTTGGGAATGACGGGGCAGCACTACGAGGCTGATGTGAGCTTCGACAACCTGATCGATGTCGGCATTGTCTAAATCTCGTTCAGGAAGGCAATGGACACGGGCAATTTCAGCATTTGCCCCAAATTCCCGTGGAGCAGTTTTAGTTTGTAGCCAATCGTGGAGAATCAGTTGCGTAAAATCGGCGGAAGTGACGGCGCGGTAAGGTTGGCGCAGTTGGGCAAGGGTCGTTTGGATTTCACTCTGGAGCAAGTTAGCTTGAGCGGCAGTGGAGAGTCCACTGGGAATTGTCCAAGGTTTACCCTTGAGCAGGGAAAGAAAGATGGCTTGGTTGGAATTAGGAATTTGGTTGAGGCGGTATAGAACCATTTCGGTCAACCAAGCCAATAGTTCAATGAGCACAATCCCCGTATCGGCAGGATTGTAATCAGTCCATTCGGGAGCTTCGATGGGAATGCGCCCGATCGCCTCTTCCACAAGGTCAGCGTAGGTGCGATCGTCTAGATTAGAAAGAGGGATAGGCATAGCTTAGGTACTAATTTCAGGTAGTTTTAGCTCAATCTGGTGGATTCCCGAATAGATCAAGGTTTGCTGATCGACGATCGCATCGGCGGGCTGAATTTCGAGGGCATGGACATAGCGCACACCAGAGACAGCTTCGATGACAGCATAGACATCAGAATAGTGGGGGCGACGACCAAATTGCCAACCACTCCCCTGTTGTCCCCCTGTCAAGGGATGGAAAAAACTTTGGAGAGCTTTCAGCACATCAGCTTTAACGGTTCCAGCATTAGCGACGTTCTGGGGAACAATCTCGGTATTAACACGGATTTCCTGCCATTTAGGTCCAGAAACGCGGAGTTTAAGTGTAGGAACATAGCGTGCCTTGAGGAATTGGGAAACACGGTTGAGGAGAGCAAGATTAGGCGTTGGTTGACGGTCGGTGCTGTGGGGGACAATGATTACTTGAACCCAACCAGCATTGAGTTCATTGTTGAAAACTTTGAAGACATCGATCTCGTTGCCAGCGATCGCCTGATGGTTGGGGTCAGGATGAGGATCAATCCAGAGTTCTTCAAGGAGGGGACTAAAGTCGGGAGCCATCATGTCAGGGGTGATCACCTGCACACGAGCAATGTCAACGGAAGCTTCATAGGTGAGATCAGCAAAGTCTTGGGCAGTCACTGATCGATCGCCATGACGGAGACGTTGTGGCGATCGCACCTTCAAGCGCTCAAGGGATTCTTGGTTACTGCCCCCTTGGGAGGCTTCCCAATTGATCACTTGGGCGATATAGGGAATCGTTGTCTTCAGTTCCGTGATGGTTTGAGCATCTCGATTGCCTCGGATTCCACCACCCATGCAATAAGTATTTAGGCGAATATTATTGCGTCCACGGGGTGGGATCTTTCCTGCTTGACCATCCCCAAACCGAATTTTCCCCAATTGCCTATCGATTACATAATGGCGATCATTAGGAGCAGAGCTATGAAAATCTGGTACTTCTTGCCAACGTACCCAGACAGTTTCAAGGCGACCTGTTTCATCATAATGGGTGGCGATCGCCTCATCGCCAAAGTGCTGACGTAAATATCGTTGTTCCGACTCCGATGGCAAGCGTCCCTCTTCAACTACTAAGGATTCACCCCACAAAATTGGAAACTGACTTACATTTAGCACCTGATTTGGCTCATGGTTACTCGATCCTAGTATTTCTCCATTCAGAGTGATGGATTGATTTGCCCAAGTCGTATTTGTTCGTACTGCACAGAGACGGGGTGGTACAGGAAAATCCCCTGCGCGAGCCACCCAACGAGCAAAGTAACGCATCATGCTATAGAGATTATATAGTTCATAGGAGATAGCCCACCGCCATAGATAAAACAAAACTATAGGCAAAGATTGCCAATCTAACGGCTGCTGGCGTATCCGTAACCAATAGCATTGCTGCCCAAAATGGGGTGAAGTAATCCAATCGGTGGGGCCGACAAACTGGATCAACCCCTTTTCTAAAAATCCCTGAGTCTCGTCCGCTACGGTCAAGGGTAGCCACCCCTTGGGACTGGGATATTCCCATACTAAGCGCTGGGTATTACTAAGCTGAACGGTCTGATTTGCTTTTGGAGCAACACTTTCAGGGTTCGGAGGTTGGATTTGCAGATAAAGCGTATTGGCTCGGTTGGGGAAAGGACGGTTAAACCCTAGATAAAGAGAAGAATCTCGATGGATCTGGGGAGTAAGCGGATGGAACGATCGCAATACCCTTGTAGCATTGAGATGCTCGTAATCTAAGGGCTTAACTAAAATCACCTGTTGGCGATCGCGATCAATCAGTTCAATCTGCCCCAGTTCGACCGTTTGTCCCGTAAACTTGACAATTTCCCCAACTGCCAACGCACTTACATCGTTTAACTCTACGACCCTTTCACCAGCAAAAGCAGAACGATGGAGAAACAACTCTAGGGCATCGCCATCTGCAAAAATAAAATCGTTGTAAGACTTGATCTTGGCTGTTTGTTCTAGAAAACAGCGATAGGTCAGAGTAATCGATTGCAGAATTGGCGGCTCAAATATATCTGATGTTTGCTCAGTGATAGCAAACTTACTGAGGATACGACTGCCCGCAGTGTAAGCGTTACGTGTAGTCCGATTTAGGACGACAACGGATGTGGCAGGACGAATGGCGACGATTTTGGCTTCCTCTTGGCGAGTCGGTTCCATTCCTGACTGAAGACGAATTGTATCCTCAACAGCCAAAGCCTCAATGTTATCCACCACAATCTCAGTTTGACCAATGGCGATCGCTGTCGAAAGCATGGTCACATCGTTATACATCACATATTGACGGGTACGCCCTCGGCTCCCATATATTCCCTGCATAATCCGCGCCCTTAGCCAATAGCTTTCCTCACCCATCGGCAATGGTGGTAATGTGGCAGGAAATTGAAACGTCCCTGTCACACTTCCTTCGACTAACCGCAATGGAGCCGCATCCGACAGCCACCGAAATTTTTCGGCATCTTCGGTACTTTCAATGGTCTGCCATTGCTGTCCACAGCCTACTTCCCAAAGCAGTTCTAAATCATCTGTATAACGAGGCACTTGGCTTAATTGCGCCTGTATTTCGATCGCCATGCTCGGTTGAATTAGACGCTGATCTAACGCCATCACAAACGTGTCGTTATACTGCGGCGTTGTGCCAAAGGGATAGAAATCTTTACTGAGATCTAGCCTAATCGTATTAAAAAAGCATTCCTTGGGGAGAGCCGTTTGATCAATATTGGTGGTCACAAGGCTGGGCAACAGTTCAGGTAAATTTTGCCGATGATGGGGACTCAAACTCACTCGTAACCATTTTGCTGAAACCCCATCTACCTCAACCTCTTTCAGTTTCGGCAATTGCGTGATAGTCACTAGTACCTGCGATCGCTTCGATCCACTTCCACACTCACATTCTACAGCCGTCAAGGGTTGCCAAGATTTTCCATCCCACGTCATCCAATCCCGTAACCGAAAAGCAAGTTGTGTGGCACTCTCTGGAGAATCCGTCTCAAAGGTCACGGTGATTGTCTCCAACTTCGGTAAGTCAAACAGATCCTTTCCATGCAAATATAGATAATGCTCTACGGTCGTATCACCATGAAAGACAGGAAATGGCTCATGGACAGCATCAACAACTGTCGCAACGTGACGATCGCTATAGTAGTCACGATCCTCAATCACAAAAATTGAAGTAAGTTGGGTATTAGTGACCAGTAACTCCCGCTCTGTCTCGAACACAACTTCTTCATCTTTCCCCTCTGGAGGGGGAGCCGCAATTCTCGTCTGCTTCGGAACTAAGGCTTCAACTGGACTGCCAGCCGCTAAGTTAAACGTGACTGGAACCCGTGATGGTTGAGGTGGGATCAACTCCGTGCCAATCAGATTCATAAACGCGAGCTGATTGCGATTAGGAACCTGATTGAGGCGATCCTGCACCACAGTCATCATATGACCGAAAATTCGTATCAGGGCCAAACCCACATCAGCAGATTGAGAAGATTGAGACTCTGGAGATCTCCAATCCGTGTAGGATTTCGCCAGCTTTAAACTATGCTGAACGATATCTTCATAACTACGCTGATCTAGCTTTGGCGGTTCCAAGGACATATCTTTTACTAGAGATGATTTACTAGAGATGATTTACTGGAGATAAAAGGGATAAACAAGGTTAAACTCGTTGGTTGTCGTTCGGACTTGGTAATTAATCGAAATTTGTAATAAGTTTGGGTGGGTAAATTGCGGTAATAAATCAATATCTAAAATATCAATACGGGGTTCCCATTCAATTAATGCAGCCCTTACATCACTAATAATTTGCCCTACCGTTCCTGCTGTATTCGGCGCGAAAATATGATCATGAATTCGACAACCAAACTCAGGACGCATTAGCCTTTCTCCTCGTGCAGTACTGAGTATCGCCCAAATTGATTGACGCACTGCTGCTTCATACTTTGCAGTCTGGATCTGCTGTGTTTGATCTAGTTGGATCGGTAGTGACCAACCAACTCCTAAAAAATCAATATCCATTACATCACCTCCAACGCCCCGTTATTTACCTTTACCCCCGCCGAACAGTTCAATTCAAGCCCAGATTTTGAACTAAACTCTCCTTTCATTTTTGCTTGAATATTACAATTAGAACCAGCATTGATTTTGATATCCTGTTCAGTTTTAAGCTCCAAATTTTTACACTCTATTACTATATCATCGTCACTACTTTTAATCGAAACTTTTCCCTTAGCCTTAATAATTAAATCCTTCTCAACTTCAATTTGCATTGAGTCATTTTCGCAATCAATCGTAATTTTATTTTTGCCACTTTTATCCTGAATAATAAATTTTTCTTTATCCTCAGTGTCATCGAAAACAATCATGTGACCACTGCGAGATTTAATAAACCGTTTATTATTTTCGCCATCATCATTTTTTTCAGGTGGTTTATCCTTACCATTCCATAAACTTCCTAAAATGTAAGGAAATGACATATCCCCATGTTCAAAGGCAACTAGCACTTCATCATCTACTTCGGGTAAAAAATAAAAGCCGCGATCATCCCCTGCCATCGGAGTCATCACTCGCGCCCAAGGACTTTCATCATCATCAGTTAACCAAGGGAATTTAACTTTTACACGACCTAGACCATCGTCATCCTTAATATTTGTAACTACAGCGATCGTGACACCATAAAATCGTGCCGTGCGATCGTCAGGAATTAATAAATCCAATCCCATCATGATGCGGTTCTCCTTGCGGTAAATGATGTTTGATAGCCAGATTTGTGACTATAGTGATGTTCAGTTGAAGTCACATAGTAGAGTCCACTAAAGCGTTTTCCTACCTCTTGAATATCGATTACTTTGGCAATTTGTACGGTGGGATTTCCTGCACAACTTCCTTCGGCTGTAATATAGGAAAGCGCCATATCTTTGAACTGTCCCAGAGCAATTTGATCTGCTTCTGCTTTGGTTCTTATTGGTTGATGCACAATCGTAGCGATCGAAGAGCCAAAACTATCGACTACCTGCGGGCCAGTTTTTTTACCTGACATCTTACTACCCTCTTTCCCTGCTGCGGCTTTCCCTAAGGATTCCTTCTTATCATCTGGTAACCATCCCCTTACCTCAACTTTTTCAACTTGATTCATCGTACTTAAACGAGGGAAAAACTCGCTTAATCCTTCTTTGAATTTTAGGGTTAATACTTTTTGACTATCAATCTGAGGAGGTTGGAAAGAAATATTTTTTTTCTCAATAACTATTTCATAACCAATTCGTTCAGCCCGACTTTTTAAGAAATCCCAATCCGTCTGATTATGTTGCAAAACATAATCATGTTTAACTTCACTATCTTTAACTTTTGGCGTTAAATTTCGCGCTCTGGCAATATCACTAAAAATGTCACTATCTTTCATTTTGGTAAATGATTTGGTTTTCGAGCCTCTTAAAAGTCGATGTCTTAGATCATGTCCTCTAACTACTAGTCTAGGCGTAGCTCCCTGACTAAATTCTGGCTCTAATCCTGTAATTTCACCAAAAATAATAGTTTTAAGCGTATTTTGATAACCCATTTTTATTTCGACTTCATTCCCAATATCAAATAAACTATCGTCAATCCATGTAAACTTACTTTTTGCTAGATCCCAACTCAGAAATTCCAAAGTGAACATGCTCGGAGCATCAATATCTTCAAATACTGTTAACTCTAAAAGATCAGCATCAGCTTTCGTCGATAATTTTTGTCCTTGAATTAGGACTTCGACATTAGGAGAGAGCGTTTTAACACCAGAATATTCAGACATTTATTACTATTATTGATTTATTGATTAATATTAGTTTTGTATAGATAAACTTTTTAATATGAGATCCTCAATGGCGGAATAGTCAAGACCAATCCTGCTGTTAAGGCTCGGGGATTTATTAGATTATTTTCATTGGCGATAATTCGCCATAATGCTGGATCACCATATTCTTCATTGGCAATACTGCTTAAGGTTTCACCTCGGCGGACAATGCGTACTGGATCATCAATTAGATTGGCTTCCTTTCTCCGTTTTTCTAAATCTGCCCACTCTCGAAAAGTACAGTTTAAGGTGGCTCGAACTGGCGTTCCATCTTCTAGAAAATGAGTTAAGGTTTTACTGACTCTTTCCAAAAATCCATCGGGCAATAGGACGCTGTCATTGCCGCCAATTTTCCCCCAACTCAACTTGCAACGAGGCGGACGTTTTGTATCTGTGCCAATTTTAGGATGGGTTAAATTAAAGATTTTCTTCGTATATTTTTGGACATTCTCTGGTGGGGATCCGCTTAGAGTTGTGTCAAAAAATAGATTAATTGTTAAAGTCGCTAGCTCATTTGCCGCGGTAGGGTAACCACTATCCAATCGCCAACCCGTTTTGTCAATTTGGAGTTGGTTAGGATTAAACAGTACTTCGATTTCCTCAGCAAAATCGCCTTCTTGATCCTTCTCAGCCTTAATTTTTAATTTCTCTAGAGCCATTTTCTTTTCCCTCTTCTTTCACCTTCAACAATAAGACGTTGGATTATTTTTCGTTCTACTTTTGCTACTAGTAAATCAATGTTAATTTCGTTTGTTTCCCTCATTTCAGGATTATTTTGAGTTTTCATAAAAGCATTTGAATTTTGATTAGCATGATTAGCGATCGCAGGTGGTTGTGCTGTGGATAATGCTGAAGAAGCGTTAGTCTGGATTGATGAGGTTGAGGTTGGGGAAGTAATCGTGCTGTCAGATCTAGTAATCACCTTTGAATTGGTGGGATAACTCTGATTTGGGTGACTTCCCATAGTCTCTGATGCTGAATTGGTAGAGTTATGACGGGACAAAAGTAGAGGCTCAAAGGTCTGCTCAGAAGTTTCTAATATTGCTTGAACTGTGGGGAAAATGGGAGGCTGGATAAGAGACAAAGAATTAGAAGGAGAAACTTTTTCTCTAACTATTTGAGTGACCAAGGAAGAAGAGGTTAGTTGTTTCTTAAGATCAGTGACTGGGGTTGAATTATTGACTTTTATGGTCTTGGGATTAATGGAGGTAGTAACTATTTTATTTTCATTGACTGTAGTTGGATTCAATGGGGTCAATACCAAATCATCTTGAGATGAGTAGACCGTTTGAGCAAAAGTTTGCAGATCATTGTCACCTGTTGTGCTGACTATATTTTGGGTCGTAAAGTTAGGACGAACTGTAGAGGGTTCTAGGTCTTTCTGCTCAAAGGAGTTAGACTCCTGAGTAATTCTTTGAACTAGAGATTCGGGCGAAGTTTGAGAAGTCGGGACATCGATCTTGCTAGCTTTAATCAGAAGCGGCGACTCCAAGGCAGAAACTTTAATACTTGTTACAGTTGACGATGGTAACGATGTAATGGGATCAGCATAAACTATTGGCATTGGGTTATGGGGATTTGCAGAGGATGCCCATGAAATTTCTGCAACTTCAGGTGAACTGTCTGACCATGACGCTCTAGCGATGGGATTATCTGGTAAGTTCGGATCTAGGTTTAGCAAATTTTCTAAAGGAGCGATCGCATCTAGCGCTAAAGGATAAGTCGGAGCATCAGTGACCGTAGATATCAAAGGTTGTACATTGATCATATTGGGAGCAGCATTATCATAACGAGCTTGAATGACACCTTCGCTAACAGGCTGAATAACCAAGGGTTGAGAGAGTTCAGGCTGAGCATCAGAAAGCACAGTTGTCTGAAGATGCTTAGTATTAACAGGATTAATTTGTTTGGCTTGTAATGAAGAGAGTTGATGCTCTGATGTCTCTGAGGATATATTTGAGGCAAAACTCAAAGGCTCTGACGGTAACGCAGATGGCGGATTGGAGATCGGAACGATCGCAGTCTGAGGGAGGTTGGGAATTTGGGTTAAGGACTGCTCAGTTTGTATGGCTGCTGTAGGTGTATCTGTACGCAAAATCGATAGTCTGGGTAAGGATGGTTCCGAAGGTATAGGCAACCCTCGATCTAGCAGCGTCGGATCTAAGTTTTGTGGAAGCTGCACAAAGGATAGTTTTTGCTCTGAAGATGCGATCGCGCTCACTGGCGTTACAGATGCTTCTACTGAGGCTATTGGACTTGATGAAATCTCCTGTTGCACTATGGGCATTACATCTGATAGCAAATCAACCTCAGTAGCAATCGGCTTAACAGTCACATCCGTTATGAGATCTCCTAAAATAGAGCTTTCTGAAGTTTGCTTTTCTGTATTTGGATGATGAGTTGATGTTTGACTAATTGCTATCTCGGTATTTTTTACAGTATTTGGGGCAGGCGATCGCCTCTTGTTTTTAGTCTGTTTCGACTTGGCTGTGGTTAACTGTTTTTCTGATTCCTTACTTACCTTTGTCCCAGACTCTCGTTGTGCTTGAATTATCGGCATATCCACAGCACCTATCATGATTGGCGCGATGTCCTGTGTGATCGCCTTAATTGGTGTTACAGATGCTTCTATTGAGGCTATTGGATTTGAAGAGATTTCCTGTTGCACTACGGGCATTACCTCTGATAGTGAGTCAAACTCGGTAGCGATCGCTTTAACAATTACATCCGTTGAGTCATTTGATACATGAATATTACTTGGAGCGGCATTATCATAACGAGCTTGAATGATACCTTCGCTAACAGGCTGAATAATCAAGGGTTGAGAAGATTCAGGCTGAAAAGTAGAAAGCAAAGTTATCTCAGGCTGCTCCGTATTGACAGGATTGATTTGTTTGGTTTGTAGGGGTGAGAGTTGATACCCTGATGTCTCTGAGGATATGTTTGAGGCAAAACTCAAAGGTTCCGATGTTAACGCAGATGGCGGATTGGAGATCGGAACGATCGCAGTCTGAGGGAGATCAGAAATTTGGGTTAAGGTCTGCTCAGTTTGTATGGCTTCTGTAGGTCTATCTGTACGCAAAATCGATGTTTTGGGTAAGGATGGTTCCGAAGATATAGGCAACCCTCGATCTAGCAGCGTCGAATCTAAGTTTTGTGGAAGTTGCACAAAGGATAGTTTTTGCTCTGAAGATGCGATCGCAGGAATAAAACTAATTGACTCAGATACGGGATCAACAGATCTTGCATTGATGCTTAAATCCTCCTTAGCTAGAACTACAGGCTCACTTGAGGCTATTGGAATAGATGGAATTTCCTGCTGCACTATGGGCATTACATCTGATGGTGAGTCAACCTCATTAGCGATCACTTTAACAATTACATCCGTTGTGAGATCTTCTGAGATGGAGATTTCAGAAGTTTGCTGTGCTGTGTTTGGATGATGAGGCTGTGAATCTTGCTTTAAATCTTGCTGTGAATCTTGATTAGTAAGTGTCTTAGAAATTTTCACACTATTCGAGATCGGCGATCGCATCTCTTGTTTTGCCCCTACAAAAGCCCCCAGCAAATCATCTACTGCCTGATTATCCAATTCAGAACTTTGGGCATAGACAATGGGAACTTGTTCCGCATCCAATTCAACAATCGTTGACCAACGATTCAATTGCTGATCCAACAAGGGTAAGCGATTCTCTAAAGCTTGAAAACGCTCAAGCAAACCCTCAGACATCCGATGATTAGTCACACCTGGACGCTTTAAGGGTCGAGTTAAACGTTGTACAAGCCGAGGATCAAAATTCATACATTTATTGAGACCAATAAAAACACACAACAGGACTGAAATTCTAGAATGCTAGGCTTTGTACACACCTCGATGGACTAATTCCATGCGCTCAAAAGCAACTTGTGTACCTGTTGCATTTAATTGCGGTCCTTCCCATGCCACAGGATATGCTTTTTTGAAATTCCAAGCGATCACTTTTGATTGCTTACTGTCTTTTAGGATGATCGTGCCATTTTGTAGACGAATTTTACCGCGAGTCACATCCTCATACCATTTCCAAAGATCATCCCTTTCTGTTAATCCCCGAACTAAGACTAAATTCGGATAATCCATTTGCTTAGGAAAGCGATGAATATGATGATTAACCCCACCTTCCACATAGGTCTCAAGCTCTAATTTGCCGCTTAAGCCAATCACCTCGGAAAACCCACCAACCGTTAAGCCTTCAATTTCAACTGCAAAATTAAAAGCCATATAGGGATCACGAGGTTTTTCTTTTTCTCCTTTCTTTTGAGATTGTGCCATTTCCTAGCCTCTATACAAATGGGAACAATAACAATCTGTAATCTAAACAAATCAATTTAAAATTCATCAACGACCGTGATTCGATTGTTTGTTAATTTGTTGATTAATCTGAGCAACTTGCGAAACCCATTGTTGACGCTCCCAATGCTCCATATTTAGCACGTTTTCGTAAGACCAATGAAAATGATAGGAAAGGTATGCTACCTCCTCTAGCAGACGCTTGTGGGGGTAGCATGTCACTCCCCCACTAGGTCTGTTTCTACCTCAAATTCACCGTTGCAATGGGGACAAGCAACCCGAAATCGCGTATGACCATTTCGATTAATCCGTTGGTAGAAATCCTGAAGATAAGCTAAATCTCCAGAAAACAACTCCTCAATAATTTTAGTGTTGAGTTGCTCGATCGTACCTAATCTAGTGATTACCCTTGCTAACAGAATAATCACTAGATAGCCTGAATTTTTCTGTACTCTAGGATCGCGGAGTGGCGTAATTTCATCTGTGGCTCTGGAGAGTCGCATGACTCCCTCTCGATGCAAGCATCCTTCAGAGTCAACATAGCCATGCGGTAAAGTAAATGGAAATTCAGTTTGATACATTTTTTAATTCATTAACCAACAGTTACGCCTTCATGAACTAGTTCCAATGACTCGATCGCTACTTCACTACCAGTCGCATTAAACTCAGGTCCATTCCAATTAGTCGGCCAGCAGTTCTCCAAATTCCAACGAATTTTTTCCTCGCCTTTATCATCTGCCAAAATAATAGAGACATTTTTTCTTTCTGGTTCACCATCAAGCAGTTGGCGATGCCATTTCCACAACTCATCGTTATCAGTAAAGCCCCGTTTCAAGCTGATGTTGCCGAAGCTATTCAAACCCGGAAGTTGACGTTGAGCCAAGTTTTTATCTGTCCCTTCACGATAGGTACTAGCGGTTCGAGTTCCCGTCAATCCACTACATTCGCGAAATCCAGCATGGACAATACCATCCCATTCCACCCAAAAGTTATAACTGTTATAAGGATCGTGGGTATCTTTAATATTCGGCATGGAATCTATTCTCCCTTAGTAAAATCAAGTGAATAATTAGTAACAGTCTAGGCAAAGGTGATACCGCTACTTCCATGGATTAAGGAAATAACAATAAACTCTGCGGGGGTTGTGGGTGATAAACCCACCTCAGCCACCACTTGCCCTGCATTGCGAACCTCTAAAGGGTTTGTTTCTTCATCACATTTGACATAAAATGCTTCTTCGGGTTCTTGACCTTGAAGTGCGCCTTTCTGCCAAAGGAATTCACAATAAACAGTCAGTTCTCGTGCGATACGAGTCCATAACGTTGTGTCATTGGGTTCAAAAACAATTCCCATCAGATTATGTTCAGCCCACCGTAAAACAGTAATAATTAAACGGCGAACATTCACGTATTGCCAGCCTGGAACCTGACTAACAGTTCTCGCTCCCCAAACACGAATACCTCTACTCTTAAAACTATGAATCCAGTTCACACCAGCACCATGCTCGATATTAAGACGTTGCCAATCTGAAGCCGATAAGGCAAGACTAATGTCTAGAACACCTTTGATTACATAGTTGGCTGGAGCGCGATGCACACCACTTTCTCGATCATTTTGGGCATAAATCCCAGCGATATGTCCACAGGGTGGAATAGGATAGGAAACTGTTTCAACCATAATCCAAGACCCGTAAATTGCGCCATTGTTGCCAATGAGCTGTTGTCGCTGTTGATTGATTTCCTCAAGATTAGCGGTGTTAAGGCTATCGAGAATGGCAAAACGATCGCCCATGCGATCGCAGTGTTCAAGCACTAAGGCTTGTAACTGCATGATCTCGCGGATTGAAGTCAATTGCATGATGTCAGGCACACAAATGAGATCAATAGTATTCAGAGCTTCAATGGTTTGTAATCCCTGACCAAGGGTATCCATTGACAAAGTAAAAGAAGTATCGTATTGGGAAACATTTGGCAGCAGTAGGACATAACATAAACGCCCCCCGTTTTCAAAAAAGCCCCGTACCGCATGGGTTAAATAGTCACTCACTGGATAGTCTGCAAATTGCTGTAAGAACTGCGGCCAAAGAGTGAGCATTTTGGGGATTGAAAGCAATTCAAGCGGTTGATTGTCTTGAGATTGAGTAACTCCCAAAAATACTGGGACACCAGTTATTAAGCCATCTCTCGGAATTAAGGCAATATCCTGAAGGATGACTCCCGGTGCAGTTAATGTTGGATAAGGAGAATTAAAGAGACTCACTAGACAATTTTTCCCGTGATAATTGTGGGCGTTTTGTTTATCCTTAAGCTTTATCTTCTGTCACGATTTGTGTAATACGGAAAATCACAAATTCAGCAGGTTCAATCACCGCAACGCCAATTTCTGTCACCACCTGTCCCAATTTCCGCACATCAATCGGGTTGGTTTCAGCATCACATTTAACAAAGAATGCTTCTTGGGGAGTTGTCCCAAATAAAGCGCCTTTACGCCATTCATTGGTTAAAAATGCAGAAATATTGCGACGAATTCTCGCCCAAAGCTCTGGGGTATTGGGTTCAAAGACTGTCCATTGTGTCCCTTCATCAATTGATTCACGGATATAGTTGAACTGTCTCCGAATATTGATGTATTTAAAGTCGGGATTGTCTTTGCCTGCTCCTAAGGTTCTTGCTCCCCAAATCCGAATGTTCCCATTAAGATTGCGGATGCAGTTAATCCCCATTTGGTTGAGGGGTTCTTGTTTAATCTTGCTAATTTCTTGCTTCAAGCCCACTGCACCCAATATAGGCTCATTAGCAGGAGCCTTGTGGACTCCACGATGATTATCGACGCGGGCATAAACCCCAGCGATATAACCACTAGGTGGGACGAATTTGGGAGCATTGGTGATGGGATCAAAGACTTGAATCCAAGGGAAGTATACTGCTGCGTAGTCAGAGTTACCTAATATTGTAGATTTTGATCCGCCTGGTTCGAGTTTCTCCTGATCTACTTCAATGTCTTCTCCTGTGTCTAAAATGGCGAAGCGATCGCCTAATAGACGACAGTGAATGTCAATTTTACCAAGTGTCGATTTTTCCGTTACCCCCGGAGCTGCAACGATCGCAATTTCGTCAATTGCTTCAAATCGATCTAAGGCAACATCAATATCTTTTTCGGCTTTGACCCAAGTAACAAAACAGCGAGTTCCACCATTTCTAAAAAAGCCATAAACTGCATGGGCAAGGATATTTTGTCCAGGATCAGTAGAGAAATCTCCAAAATACTTCTTGAATTCACTGAAGTTTGTACAAAGCTGGACTTCACCCACCTTGATGGATGTGGCAAGTATGACAGCATCTTCAGCCTTCTTTTGGTCTTGCAGTACAACTGAATATTGGTCATCTCCAATAATAAAGTCGCCTTTTTTCGCAAGAGGATTTGGCTCAACTGTTGGTGGTGGAGTGGGTACTAGCTCATCACCAATAGGATCTTTCTTCGACTTTGTTTTAGTCGATGCAACAGGAGATAAAGAGGCAAGTGAAATAATTCCAATAAACCCCGCTGTGCTTGTTCCAACTCCTGCAATGGGAGCCAGTCCAGAAGCAACTTCTTCAACGTAGACACCTGGCGACAAATAGGTAGGCATTCTTATCTATTCCTTTACCTGAAATTGGTAATGATTGATTACATAAACTAAATCAACGATCACTGAGAAACTAACTGAAAATCGAGTTGTTTGATATCTCCTGTCTCTAAATAAACTTGGTGCTGTTGGGTTACATAACCTTGAGCCGATACTATTAAAGTTGTGAAAGGCTTATTTGGCTCTAACGCAACTAGACGATAATTCCATTTTCCCTGCCCGTTTTGATTAACTGTTTTAGAGCTAATAGCGTAGTCTTCATTTTGATAAACTTTGACTTTTGCCATGTCAACTAATTCATTATTTATTGAATCAATGACCTTTCCAAAAACTGTTGTTGGATTGAGCTTTAGAATTAGTTTTATTCTATCAGAAAAAGGGATATTTAGATCCGATTCAACATTACTTTTTATATCAGAAATTTCTACTTCAATTGTAGTATTTGCATAACGCATTCCAGCAATAGGAAGTGATGCTTCTAATCGATAAGTACCTGTTGGTAAATCAGTAAAATAGAACCATCCATCCAAGGTGGAATATGTTCGTTCTGAACATTCAGTATTTATGATTTTGTCAGATTGAAAATAATCCAGAAGATTCTGTAGTAATTGAAATTTTTGGCAATTATTTAGAGATGGATCAGCTATTAGTGTTTTGAATAATTCTAGTTTCTCCTTATTATTTATCTGGGGATTAATCAGGCGTTCTTGAAACTCTTGAATTATTGGTGATAAGTATTCAAGAGAGGTATTCAGAATTCTTGAATATGATTGCTTCATCCATAAACTGTCGGGTAAACCGAAGAGTTGGGCTTTGAAAATCACAACATCAATAAATTTATCTGGAGCCTGAACGATTTTGATCCTTGCCCCCGCGATCGCATCACCAGTGAGAGCATTGATGACTTGTCCTGCTAATGCAACTTGATGGCGGCGTTTTTGCTTTAACATCTGGGCTTAATGACCATTAAAATTGTGGACTTATAGCAGCTTTTAAATGAGTATTTGCTCATTTGAAAACAAAAAATCAATCCCATTCAGTTTTTGCGGGTTTCACTTTGCAGTAAGCAAAATGAAACCCATGACAGGGTGAAATTAGGACAGCCGTGAGAGTCGAGGAACATTTTCCAAGACCAGAGGAAATTCTCCAGTATCTTTCTCAATCGGTATAGCAATGGTGACAGTCCAATGTAACGAAACTTTAGCCTTTCCACCCATTACTTGCCAAAATTCACTTGGACTTTGCAAATAGCCAGACTGCATAGCAGTTAGCACCACTGGCAATTCTTGGTTTTGTAAACTCCCCTGCAACATTTCGGGAGGTATAACTGAATGAGTTAACAGCAATTTCATGATTTTGCTCAAGATATGGTGTTCTTGTTGCGGATCATCAGCATTTACCCAGACGGTAATTAGATAAGAACAATCTATCCTTGCTGGAGGTTGGGTTTTAACAGCCGTGCCATTGTCACGACGTTGCATCGTCCATTCTCGACTCCGCAATTCTAAATTTTCTCGCACATCATAGAGAAAAAGATTAATTGCGGGCTTCTGCTGCATCCCTCCTTCTGTTGGTAGCTCAAAACTGATGGAAACACTTGTTTCCTCTGAGTTTTGTAAATCTGGCAGTTTATGAATCAGAAACTTTTTGAGGGTACTGTCCAAGTCGTCTAACATTTAGTTATTCCTCCTTGGCTAAAGGTTCGGTGGGTTGCTCATTCCCGCTCTCAGTCACGATCGCCAGTTCTTCCTCCAACACTTGAATGGCTCCACTAATCCGAATCAAAGTTTCGCGCAAGCCCGACTTTTTAGCTTCTAAATTTGCCAAGACTTGCTGCCCTGCTTCATATTCAGTTTTTAGGGATTGAAGTCGTTTTTGCAATTGTTCTTGCATAGGGAAATACCTGACATAGTAAAAATCAAGCGAGAATGATTATTTAGACAAAATAGGGGAGTTCTAGATCGTGAGAGCCAATTTCTCGGAAATAGATCCTGTCCTCAAATTTGTCACGTTCTTCCCCTTGTAGGGTTAGATCGACCTTAATGCTGATCAGTTGGGTCATCCGATCACTTGGATTAGTAAGATTTAACGCCTTGGTAATCATATCGGCGGGAATGCGAGCGGCAATATAACGGTTATAAAACCTACTATTCCAATGCCGCGCAAAAGGATTGTCATAGGTAGCGAGAAAACGTTCAATAGGTTGATAGTTGTCCCCGATCTTGATCGAAAGCCCCGTGTGTAAACATCCATTCCAGTTGTCGTTATGGTTAATGAGATATAACAACTTATCCCGACCAGAAGGAACAACGGGAACCCGAATTTCGTAAGTCATGTAATTATCGAAGAATGCTAGAACATCTCCATTCCACCAGTGACTATCCCATGAAACAGGATCTCCTTGATTCACTCGATCTGCCCAGTGATAACCTAATGCCGATTGAGCCGCATGACCCCACGGGTTTTTGCTAAAGGCGACCCCTGATAGCATAAACCACTTTCCATTATCACCTTTATGAATCAGCTTCACCTGCCCCGACTGACCCACAGGAATTGGTAGCCACTGGTGATAGGGTTGAGATGAGTCCCCCAATGACCCATCTGGACAGTAGCAATTGCTATTTCTGAATCCTCCTGTCCAATTGCCCAAATTTCGGAATACTTGACCATCTGTGGAAAACTGAGCATTCACAATATGATGCTCGTGAGCATTGGCGAGCCTCACCCAGACTGTGTCATAGCCAGAGGGAATCTTAACGATTGCGCCTCCACTATCCTCTTTACCTACGCCATAACGAATCGCCTCACGCCACGCATAAGATCCTTTTACCTTCCAAGTTGTATTGTCATAGGAGGTATTAGGGAGATCATTTGACTTAGTGATCACTCCTGCCTTTTCAGCAGCAAAAATGTCTTGATATATAGTCGGATTTTGGGGATCGGTGGAGCCAGCAGGATACATTCGATGGCGCATCGGGTTGATTATCTCCAGATGTTTCGCCCGAAGCGTTTCATGGACGATTAATTTTCCAGTGTCACGTTCGACGGTCAAGCGAGGCTTTTCAACTCCATCCTCCGAAGCAAGCAACCGCAAAAGAGAAGTCGGGTCATTGTCTTCTTCTGAACCCTTGATCTTCCAACCCACCATTTTGCCATCTTTCTCAGCAAGACGAACGGGAGGGGCTTCTCCCGTGGGCTTGCCTGCATTAGCTAGAGCTGCCGCGATATGGTCTTTGACCGCCCTTTCTGAGGGGATGACATTAGAGCGATCTGCTCCTGCGGGAATGCTCTGGGAAATCCCTTCAATGAGGGTATCACCCAATTGCAACGTACCTGCCACCGTCAAATTGCCTTTAATGCCCAAGTCCTTTCCATCACTGCGGAGGGTGATGTCTTCTGCGGATCCCGGAAGACGCACGCCAGAATATTGGCGCACACTTGAGTCGATTATTACTTGTTCATCTACAAGCATTACCTTAGCCAATGTGATCGTTTTGGCATCATCGGATTGAATGGCTTCTAGAGTGATAAGAGGTGTCTCTTCAAAGCGCGTATAACTATCTGGAATTTCTGGCTGTTGTAATAGTTTAGGTTCTTGGTGATAACGGAGACATAGCCAGCCCAAGCTATTAATTTTTCTGGTCACAGCTTCGTTGAGGATAATTAAATTCCCTTCTCCGTCGATGGCTGTTCCCGACTTAATGCTAACCTCAGGCTGCCCAGCGATTGCATTCACCTCAAGCCCTTCAACAATGCCTGCTAAATGTAGACGGCTGTTGACATAGCGTTGGCGATCGCTGAGATAGCGATGGGCTAGCTCAAAGTCTTCATCAAGTAAGTACTGCCCCGGGAAATAGTTAGGCCGTTGTAGCGCGAAATTAACCCAATCTTTTTGTGATGACATAATTTGACATAAAGAAGTTGTGATTAACAGATAGCTAGATAACTCTTTAGACTTTACCTAGTAAAGGAAAGCATCTCCATACAATTAAATTTCTTTCCTTTTGTTAGGAACAGAAATAAAAATCTGAAATATAGACTCTTATTTATATAGCGATTTTCAATCAAGCAAGGTACAAAGGTTTGTTTCCCCACCGCAGGTGGGGAAACAAACCTTTGCCTCACTAGTCTGACAAACACTACAAGCAACTAAATGTTACATAAAGAGAATTACTTTGATATTGAGATTTAGGAGTGGAATGGAGCACAGTCGCCAAGATCTCCAGCTTAAAATTAAGAACACCCCCCGTATGGTTGTCCCTAAATATTAGCAAAAGATTTAGTATCTATGTTCCAGATAATCTTAATAACTAGATCTAAGCATATACTTAAAACATCCTACTATAAAAGTATTTTTTTGAAGTAAGATTACATATATTCTTTTTCCATCACTTTAAAGCATACTATAGTGATGGGGGAAAATTGCAGTGACTTTTATTAATTAACTCACCTTACGCAGATAGAAAATCCAGAGATTTGATTTAGATAAAAGAGTCTGAGAATGTATACTGAAACAAAGTTTGAACGTAATTGCTTCATCGAAACTAAACCAAGAGTAGCACA
>JBIKYZ010000450.1:0-2762 GCA_044354985.1 Pseudanabaena sp.
AGCCATTCATAGCACGCTTGCTCATCTAGCAATTGGGTTAGGGGAAATTTGATCATCTTAATCTCTGAAAATTCAAAACGACTTACTCCTATTTTGCCATTTCACCTATTTACCCAGATGAGCCACACATTATTACCTGTGGTTGTACTTACATCCTCCAGCGAAGAGCGCGACATCATCGATAGTTATAACTTGGGAGCGAATAGCTATGTACGAAAACCTGTGGAAATCGAAAAGTTCACGGAGGCTGTTCGCCAACTGGGGCTGTATTGGGCGGTCATTAATGAAACAGATCCAGGGGGTTTGTAAGCCATGATTGACAGCCTAAATGTCTTGAGTATAGAGGATTCAGAGGACGATGCGCTGTTAGTAATGCGCGAACTGCGTCGTGGAGGATTCACGGTTGTCTGGGAAAGGGTGGAGACGGCTGAAGACCTTCAGAAGGCTCTAGCTATGCAAACTTGGGATGTGATCATTTCTGATTACCATTTGCCTAAGTTCGATGCATCTAGAGCGCTGCAAATCGTTAAACAAGACTTTCCTGATCTTCCTTTTATAGTTGTCTCTGGCTTGATTGGTGAGACTTCAGCGGTAGAACTGATGAAAGCAGGTGCTCATGATTACCTAATGAAAGGGAGCTTAACTCGTTTAGCCGAAGCTGTGCGCCGAGAAATTCGAGAAGCTCAGATCCGAGTAGAGCGTCAACGTTCAAAACAAGAGCTAGATAGCGCCCAAGAACGTCTGCAACTAGCCATTGAAGGTTCAGGTATTGGTCTATGGGATTGGAATATTCAGACAGGAGCTGTAACTATCAATGATCGCTGGACTGAAATCATCGGTTATAGCATTGAAGAGTTAGCACCGATCAGTTTTGACACTTGGCAACAACATACCTATCCAGATGATTTTCAGAAAGTCAATTTAGCTTTAGAGCAATACCTTCGCAAAGAAATCCAGAGCTACGAATGTGAGCTGCGAATGCTCCATAAATCTGGCGCTTGGATTTGGGTGTTGAGCAAGGGTAAAGTAGTTGAGTGGGATGCCAAGAATAACCCATTACGGATGACAGTTACGAATCTAGATATCTCCACTCGCAAACAAGCAGAACTGCGAGTAGAAATGCAAAACTTGATTTTGGAAAGAATTGCCAAAGGGGAACCTTTGCCAGACATTCTAGATGTGCTAGTTCGTGCAACAGAAAATCAACTTGAAGGAGGAGTCTGTTCTATTTTGCTTTGCGATCGCGATGGCATATTGCATCTTGGCGCAGCGCCTAATTTGCCCGATGCTTATAATCAAGCCATCGAAGGGCTAGTAATTGGCGAGGGTGTGGGTTCCTGTGGCACAGCCGCCTTTCGTAAAGAACCTGTGATTGTTAACGATATTACCACCGATCCACTTTGGCAGAATTTTAAAGAATTAGCCTTGACTCATAATTTGCGATCGTGCTGGTCATTTCCTGCGATCGCCAGTGATGTTTCGGTACTAGCCACCTTTGCTGTTTATCATCACGATATTCATATCCCCCAGCCACGGGAGCTAGAGGTAATTAGTCTTGCTGCAAATATCGTCAAAATTGCGATCGAACGGGAACAAGCCACCCAAAACCTAGAGCAGTTAAATCGAGAATTGGAAAATCGGGTAGAACAACGCACTGAGGCTTTGCGGCAGAGTGAAGCCCGACTGCGAGAGGCGCAACAGATTGCTCATCTAGGTAGTTGGGAACTGGATGTAGTTACCCAGAAAGTTACTTGGTCGGAGGAGATTTTCACTATTCTCTCTCTAGACCCTGATAGCTCTACATTAACCCATGAAGAATTTATCCAATTTTTGGCTCCCCAAGAGCAAGAACGCTTAAAACTACTAAATGAAAGAGCAATTAGATATCGAGAATCTTTTACCCTTGATGTAGAAATTGTCTGTGCTGATGGCTCGATTGGTTATATTTTTATAAAAACAGAGCCGATCTGGAATTCTCTGGGACAGGTAATCCGATTATTAGGAATTGTGATGGATATTAGCGATCGCTATGCCATGCAAGAAGCTCTACGACGCAGTGAAGAACGAGCCAGAGCTACTCTCAGGGCTTTGCCTGATTTAGTGTTTCGGGTTGATTGCGAAGGAAAATATTTGGATTTTATGGTGCCCCCTCAGGGTAGATACCTCGTTGATCCCCAGCAACTAATTGGAAAAAATTTTTATGATGCTTTTCCTATCCCTACTTCAGCAATTTACGCAGAGCGCAAATATGCAGCCCTTCAGCAAGCACTTGTTACACAGACTGTCCAAATTTATGAGCAGCAAACTGACGTTGGCGATCAATGCCGTTATGAAGAGATTCGGGTTGCTCCCTGTGGCAATGATGAAGTAGTCTTTTTTATTCGAGATATTAGCGATCGCAAACAAGCAGAAGCCCAACTGCAAAGAACAAATCAAGAATTAGCCCGCGCCACAAGACTTAAGGATGAATTTTTGGCTAACATGAGTCACGAACTTCGTACTCCGCTCAATGCAATTTTGGGGATGACTGAAGGCTTACAAGAGCAAGTATTCGGTAAGATTAGCGATCGGCAACTAAAAGCCTTGCAAGCTATTGAGTCTAGTGGCTCTCACCTATTGGAGCTAATCAATGACATTCTGGCTCATCTAGGTAAATAGGTGGAAGGAGGCATAAGAAGACGACGAAGGAAATCAAAATCAATCCAGCTAAGATTGTATGCCCACTCAAACATGGCTACATATAGATACAAATACTTTTTGCG
>JBIKYZ010000203.1:0-9299 GCA_044354985.1 Pseudanabaena sp.
TTCCTATGTGCTACTCTTGGTTTAGTTTCGATGAAGCAATTACGTTCAAACTTTGTTTCAGTATACATTCTCAGACTCTTTTATCTAAATCAAATCTCTGGATTTTCTATCTGCGTAAGGTGAGCTGGGTAAAACAGTACCTTGTGATAACTTCCAGAACTCTAGAGAGTTCCTTTTAGCTGGCGGGGAAAAAGGCAGGCAGCTTGGTATCCTGACTGCTGGAACCTATCGAATTAATACAGCGCTATTTACGATCATCACTTCTGCTACTGCCGCCGCAAATGGCATGTCTCCTTCAGAATTAAGACTCTATTCCGTAGCGACTGAAAAAGTTGGTATCGTTACGGCTCTGGACGGAATTCCCATTGAGGCAGGGGCGATCGCAGGGGCGATTATTCCTGAACATGATAATTTCCAAAATGCTCAGCTATTCATTAATGGCGGCGGTCGTCGTGGCTTGCAAGAGCAAGTAATTTTATCTGGCTCATGGAATATCAATCCTTGGTTTGCCCAAATTGAACAGGTAAAAATGACCGAGATTCCCATCGGCTATGTCGGTGTGGTTATCTCCTTTGTGGGTGGTGCTCAAGATGATGTCAGTGGCGCTTTGTTCACCCACGGACACTTGGTAAATGTTGGCGATAAAGGTGTCTGGATCGAGCCACTTTATCCTGGAAAGCATCCATTAAATACACATATTATGAAAGTAGAACTAGTTCCCACTACTAATATTGTATTGAACTTTAGCGATCGCACTGAAGAACATGGCTATGATTCTAAACTCAGAGCTTTAAATGTGCGTTCTATCGATGGATTTGCCTTTAATCTAGAAGTAGCCCAAATCATCCATGTTGGTTCTCTCGATGCACCGAGAGTGATTTCAAGAGTCGGCTCGATGCAAAATCTAGTCGATCATGTGTTGCGCCCTACTGTCGGTAATTACTTCCGTAACTCAGCACAGGCTTATACAGTTCTAGATTTCTTGATTGCTCGTAGCGATCGCCAAGCTGAAGCGGCTGATTTCATTCGTAACGCGATGCACTCCTATGATGTTCAAGCTGTCGATACATTACTTGGTCAGATTGAACCGCCTGAAACCTTGATGCAAACTCTCACCGATCGCAAGATTGCGGAAGAACAACGTAAAACCTACGAAGTCCAGCGGATTTCGCAAACACAACGGCAAGAACTCGTCCGCGAAACATCTCTTGCGGATATCCAAAGAGATGTTGTCACAGCTGAACAAGGTGTGAGAATTGCTGAACTGCAAGCCAATGCCAAAGTCAAAGAAGCAAGTGGTGAAGCCGAAGCGATCAGAGTCACTGGTGAAGCTAAGGCTGATGCCTATCGTGCTGGGGTCGATGCTCTCGGTGGTAACTCCTATGTTGCCCTGCAACTGATGCAAACCATCGGCGATCGCAATGTACGGGTTGTGCCAGACGTGGCTGTCAATGGTGGCGATCGCGGCGGCGGTTTGCTCGATGGCGTATTAGGAATGTTGCTTTGGAATCAAAATAAAGAAGCCAAAGAAGCCAAAGCTGATAGTCTGCCGAAGCTTCCAGACTAAATAACAGAAAGGCGGCGCTTTGCGCTGCCTTTCTGTTATTTGGGTTTTATGCACTAAGCAAAACTTGGATTGCTATATAATTACAAAACTGACAAATTTTTTGAATAGTCTAGGTAGTCATTGAGCGTGCCAAAAGTCGGGATTATATATAACGACGCAAAACCTGTCGCTGAACGTGTAGCGTTGGATATGAAGTTATGGCTAGAAAAGCGTGGCATCCAGACTGTTATGGCGACGGGAACTGGCGGTATTTTGGGCTATGGCAAGCCAGATGCTCCTGTATGTCACACCTTGATCGAAAGCTTAGTACCGTTGGGATTTGATCAAGATGTCATGTTTGCAGTAGCTTTGGGCGGCGATGGTACTGTACTATCCGCTTGCCGTCAAATTGCTCCTCTCGGTTTACCAGTGCTAAACGTGAATACGGGACACATGGGCTTTCTAACTGAAACTTACCTGACTGACTGGGAAGAAGCGATCACCCAAGTCGTCGAAGGTAACTATGTGGTTGAGCAGCGATCGATGATGGCAGTGCGTGTTTATGACAACCAAGGCTTACTCTGGGAAGCACTATCGTTGAACGAAATGGTGCTTCACCGCGAACCATTGACCAGTATGTGTCATTTTGAGGTGCAGATTGGTCGCCATATGCCCGTGGATATTGCGGCAGATGGGGTGATTATTTCAACACCCACAGGCTCGACAGCCTATGCTCTCTCCGCAGGTGGCCCCGTGATCGAGCCAGGGATTCCTGTGTTTCAGCTGATTCCGATTTGTGCTCACTCGATGGCTTCACGAGCGTTAGTATTTGCCAATACTGAAAAAACAGTCGTTACACCTGCCAATAGTCATCGTTTGGTGTTAGTTGTTGATGGAAATGCTGGCTGCTATGTCTATCCCGACTATCGTGTTGAAGTCGAGCGATCGCAATACCCCGCAAGGTTTATTCGGCTCCAAAAAGGAGAGTTCTTTAAGGTCTTGCGTGAAAAATTAGGCTGGGGACTGCCACATATTTCTAAGCCAACCTTGGGCGAATTGACTTAAAATTCATAAAGGTTATGTAGATGCAAAGCATCTACATAACCTTTATGAATTTATTACAGGCGCTATGAGTCAAAGCCTCAACTTTGCAAATCAAGATTTGCGCGATCGCTCGTTTAAAGGTAAAAATTTAGTCGGTGCTGATTTTAGCGGCGCAGATATTCGTGGATGTGACTTTTGTCGTTCTCAACTTAAATCGGCTAATTTTGCGAATGTACGAACGGGGGTAAGCCAACGTCAAAATGTAATCGCCAGTATGGCAGCGTTTGTAATGGCGATAATGTTTGCTGGTACAGCAATGATTGCCATAATATTACTGATCTCATTTACGATCGCCTTCATTTTTGGGGCAGCAAGAATTGATCGGACAACAGTTTACTGGGTAGCGATCATCGCGATTGTGGTATTTTCTGTTTGTTTTGCGATCGCTTTCACTGCTAGCTTTACCTTTACTGGTAGAAGAGGAACTTTGATAGCAACTAGCATCTCCTTGATCATTGCCTTTTTATATGGTTTTTTTGGTTCAACATTCACAAAAATATTAGTTGCTGGCGCATTTAATGCGATTATTGGCTTATTAAGGTTTAATAGTTTTACGGCGCTCTTGACATTTTTAGCGATCGAGCCGCTACAAATTTTTGGAAGTCTTTATTTATTTCGCCTCACCATTAGTACATCGCGAACAATGATCGGTACAAGATTTCAGTATGCAAATCTAACTAAAGCCTCTTTCCACAAGGCAAACTTAGTTAATTGCGATTTTTCCCACGCAATTACAAGTGATGTAGATTGGGAACAAGCTCAAATATCTCGCTGCAAACTATAGCTGTCTTGTAAAAACTACAGCGCTTTGTGCTCAAAACCAAACCAATACACTTTTTGAAAGCGTTGCTTCGCAACGCTTTCAAAAAGTGTATTGTGGTTCGTTTGATCGGCAATTACTGTAAAAAGAGAATGGCGGTGCTTTGCACCGCCATTCTCTTTTATCTAAAAAAAGAGTCGCTTTGCGACTCCTTTTTTTATTCATCTTCGGCAAACTGATAGCGGAATAGATCCTTAGGATCGGGCTCAGGAGAGGTCTCTGCAAAGCGGACACATTCTTCGACCACATCACGGATCTTCTTGTCAATCGCCTTCAGTTGAGCTTCTTCTACCAACCCATGCTCCAGAAGACGGCTCGCAAAGATTTTGATCGGATCGCGACCAAACCATTTATCTTTGTCTTCCTTGCTGCGTAACTCATCGGGGTCAGCTAAAGAATGCCCTCTAAAGCGATAGGTCATGCATTCTAAAACTGTAGGACCTTCCCCCGCACGACCACGACGAATTGCATCTTGAGCATGTTCACGGACTGCCATGACATCCATCCCATCCACTTCAAATCCAGGGATTCCAAATGCTTCAGCTTTCTTGTGAATCCTGACATCAGAAGTAGCGCGATGATGTTTCATCCCAATCGCCCAATCATTATTTTCAATTACAAAAATAATTGGCAACTTCCACAAAGCCGCCATATTCAAAGTTTCAAAAAATTGACCATTGTTGCTTGCACCGTCTCCAAAGAAGCAAGCCGTTACTTGGTCGGCATTAGGATCGCCCATTACTTCGCGACGATATTTTGACTGAAATGCCGCCCCCGACGCGACTGGAATTCCTTCGGCAACAAAGGCATATCCACCCAAAAAGTTATTCTTGGCTGAGAAAATATGCATCGAGCCGCCGCGCCCCTTACTACATCCTGTCTCTTTACCAAAGAGTTCTGCCATGACTTCGTTTGCGGTGACACCTGCACTCAAAGCATGAACATGGTCGCGGTAGGTGCTGCATACATAGTCATCGGGGCGCATCGCCTTAATTATGCCGCTAGCAACGGCTTCTTGACCGTTATACAAATGCACAAACCCAAACATTTTTCCGCGATAATACATTTCAGCGCACTTATCTTCAAAAGTACGCCCCAGTACCATGTCTTCGTAGACAATTAGGGCTTCGTCTGTGGTGATATTGGGTGCAGAAGTCGAAACAGTCGCAACAGTGTCTTGAGGCATCGATTCAATAGGTGTGCTAATCGTTAAATTTTTCTTTTTTTAGTCTAGCAGTGAATGTCGATAGCGGTACAGAGACAAACCCTATTCATAGAGTTGCGGCTTTACTTTTGCGGGGTTCAATGCGTTGTAAAATTCTATCCATCAAATTCAATTAGAAAATCGACCAAAATGACTACCCATTTTATTACTGCGGAAATTGAGATTAATGAAAATCAAGAAGCGATCGCTAAAAGTGTCGAGCAAGAGTTAGCCAAGCATGGCGAACCATTGCGCTGGGCGATCGCCTCTGTCGATAGCAAAGTTGATGCAGCGACAAATCTCAAAACTCAAACTGCCCATATTGAGGCAGTTGTAACTCGCAATTAACCAGAAGAGACGGCGCTTTGCGCCGTCTCTTCTGGTTTTTATGAAAGAGATCGATACATCTTGATAACTGTATCTCTGATACTTCGAGTTAAATCTTCTGATTGTAAATCTAGCAATATTTGCCGAAATTCTTGTTGAGATGCTGTTAATTCTTGAACTTGTTGCTGAAGTAAAGCAATTTCATCTAGCTTTTGTTGCATACTTTCTACCAGTTCACCAACCCTTTGTTGTAAATAATCAATTTTTGTCTGTGTTTGATCTGGGGTTATCCCTTGAGCACAACTTTCTAGCACATCTTCGATGGTTATGGATTCCAAATCAACACCGTAGATATCTTGTAGAGAATTTATTTGTGAAAAGTCACGAGGATAAGGACTAGATCGATATTGGATTTTTTGTTCTAGTTTTTGCATAGCAATATTAATAGCTTGATTAATAGAAGTTTCACTATATTTGATAAGACTTCTATCCAAAATCTCATTTGTATCCCCATCAAACAAAGTGAAGTCGTTGGATACTGCAATCCCATCTAGCATTGGATGAGTTTGAGCTGATTTAGCTTCTAGTTCTTTAGATAGTTCTACTCTTTTGACGAAAAATTCTTCTTGATCGTGGAATTCATCCAAAGACTGATTATCGCCAGATGGAATTTCCCCAGGTGACGATTGACTTGCAAGTAACGATTTTGAGGGTGTGAGCGATCGCAAACTTAATTCCCAAGACTGTAAACATTGACCTAAAACTTGAGATAACTCATACAAGAAATATGCTTCTTGAGGTTGCCATTGTCTTGTGCGATCGCATTGTTGGACAAAAGCTAATCCCCAGACTTTGTCAAATTCCGCAAAGGAATTGAATAAAATCGGAGCTGACATCATTGCTTTAACCTGAGTCTTTTGCCAACATTGATGTAAGTTTTTTAGCTCGGATATTTGAGTAATATCTGATAGTTCGACAGTGCGATTACGGCGATATATTTGCAAAGAATCCACTCCAAAACAAGAAATCGGATATATTTGGCTTTTAATATTCTGAATATTAGGAGAAACTGCGTCTACTAAGATAATTCCCTCATTCTGATTAGTCAATTGATAAATAGCGACTCGACTAACTGCTAAAAGATCGCCAAGGCTAGTTAAAAAAATTTTTAATAACTCTTCAGGACTATTGCTGGAAAACATTGCTGTAGCAATTGATCCACTCTCTATCTTGTCACTAGGGTCAAAAAATGTGGAAGCCCCATTCATAGGTTGTAAAGTATCAGCGATCTACATAATGCCTCTATTTTAAGATTTTCTGTACCTGTAAAATTTAAAATTCGATTTCATAAGTACATCGTTTTCATAAAAACCAAAACCCAAAGAAGCTGATTCGCCCGCGAAGCGGGCGAATCAGCTTCTTTGGGTTTTATATTTAATTGCGCCTACTTAATATGAATTATTGACATAATTTAAGTCTATTAGTCACTGATTGTTTTGCGAAATTGGTCTACCAAATTTTATGAGTACAGGTCGGTTAATCGTCCAGTTAGGCATCGCCGCCTATATTTTATTTACCCTGCTACCCGATAGTAGTACGCAGATGGTGGCTTTCCCTTGGGTGTTGCTATGGCAAGTGGGATTACTATGCTTTGCGATCGCGGGGTTGCTAAATCTTTGGCGACGTGAGAAACCGTTCTATTTACTAGGTAGTGGCTTTGACTGGGCGATCGGTGCTGGTTTGGCAACCCTGTGTCTATCAACAATGTTCTCACGGTTTCCAAATCAAGGTATGTGGTATAGCCTGACTGCTTTTGGCTATTTTATTGCGTTGTATGTAACCAATAATTTTTTGCATAGAGAATCACCCCAATCAATTTCTCTCCCGCCTTCGGCGGGAGAGAAATTGTCAGCAGTTTTGCCAATTTTGCGCTTTCAAGGCTTATTAGGATTTGTGGTGATTATGTCAAGTTTATTCTTGTGGATCACTCAGACATGGTTACCACAATTAAATAATTTTGCCAAGCTAAATCAATGGGGATTAAATCTTAGTTACGATTTTTCGGATTTGCAATCTCGTAATTGGGCTCCAATGGGACATCAGAATTATGTGGCGGGATTTCTGATGTTGGTTTTACCTATTTTTGCAAGTTTGGCGATCGCCCAAAAGGGAATGTGGCGATCGCTATGGCTAATGGCGATTGGTTTAGGCTTAATCGATTTGTACACTACTAGTTCGCGGGGAGGTTTTTTAGGGCTAGGGGCAATAGTTTTGTATGGAATTATTGTGGCTTTATTACGGAGCAGGGGCAATCGTTGGTTAGTTACTTTCGGTAGCAGTGGCGCGATCGCCCTACTAGCATTTTTGATTTCGACTAATAATCGCTTGCGATCGCTCATATCAGGATTAATTATTAGTTCTGCAAATCCCACTCAAGGATCAGGGGAATTGCTATTTAGAGTGATCGCGGCGGATGTGGGCTGGAGAATTGGCTTAGATCATTGGTTGTTTGGGGCAGGCGCAGGCTCAGCGATCATGCTCTATCAGCAATATCGTCCGCAATGGGCTGGACGCGAAGCTGAGCTTCTGTTTCAGTTACACAGTACGCCTGTGCATCTATGGGCAGAACTGGGGATTGGCTCGGTAATTACCTTTGTGTTTTTATTCGTGGCGATCGTGACCCTATTTATCAAATTACATAAATCTCTCACTTGGCAAGCTAATCCAGAAGAACAGGCGATCGCCTATGGATTATTTGGTAGTCTGATTGGTTATGGCATGTTAGCGATTACTGACTATCAGCTTGATGTTCCTGCAATTAGTGGCAGCTTAGTGATTGTATTTGCTTGTCTGGCTTATTTAGGGCAAAGACATACGGGCGAATTGATCAGCCTTGGTTATCAAAGGCAACCGCGCCTCTGGTTAGCAACTATTGCCACCGTCTATTTGATAGCCGCGATCGCATGGCTCGTTCCTGTAAATATGGCTTGGCAAGCTTCAAATGTGGGCTTTATCTATTTATCAAGAGCAAGAGAAGATTTGGCGACAGGAACACAGGAAGCTTTACCTGAAGCGATTGCCGCGATTGACAAATTCCAAGATCGGCTCAAATTTGCCCATCAATTTGCACCTTGGGAGCCCTACTATCCCTATCAATTGGGCTGGAATTTAGCAGATCTTGCGGTTAACTATCCAAATTTGCCACAGTCCAAGACGTGGCAGCAAGATGGTTTGACATGGATTAAAACAGCGATCGCGACTAATCCTAATAATGAAGCGGGATATAATGCCGCCGCTTGGCTGAGTCTGCGGCAAGATTCTACTGAAAAATCTGCTCAAGCCGCAGAAGCTTATTTTCGACGTGGGTTAGAGCTAGTACCGAATAAGCGATCGCTTTCCTTCGGTTTAGGGCTCAGTTTATTAAGGCAAGGAAAAAATGCCGAAGGAATTGCTGCTATGAGCACCGAAGTTATTAACGATCCTATTTTTATTACAAGCCCAATTTGGAATGATCCCTCTTTCCAGAACCTTTACCCACAAGTATTAGCTAATTTGGAAAACAACTATCGCAATAACCCCAGTAAAGCCCTAAATCTTGCGGCTCTAAGATGGTGGAATGGCAATCCAAATGCAGTTGCAGAACTTAAACAAACAGGATATTCCACAGCAGTTTTACTGGCTAATGCGATCGCCAATGATACTAGCGCCTTGCAATCGGTCAAGCAAAATCCTCAAACCCCTCTAGAAATGGTGATTTCGGCTTGGTTAAATCCCAACTTGCGAGACAAGCTACTGGAACGCGCCTATGTATTTGCTACGCGAAGTTTGCCTGACGCTCGTTCAGTTGCAACCGTCAAAGCGATGAGCGATCGCATGGCGCAAGCTCCTAATTTTGATGCTTGGCTGCGTTTACCTTTGCAAGCTAATAGTCCTCTAGTGATTAACTATCGCAGGGCTAGGCTGGGCTTTAGTGTGGTCAGTCGGCACTTGGATGGAGTAGTTCCACTTGATTTCTTCAATGTCAGCGATCGGGCGGAGATATCGCTCTTTCTCAAAGATTTATTCTCTTGAATCAATTTGCTTACCAAAAGATAAGTGGCGGCGCGAAGCGCCGCCACTTATCTTTTGGGTTTTGAATTATACTTTTTCGACTGGGAACTGAATCTCCGTAATATAACTCATGTTACGCAGAAGACTAAAAAGGTTTCAGGGACTGCCATTCCAAGTAAGATTGCTGCAAAGCCTTAATATACAATTTGGATTTGAGAGCAAAATGATTGAGTTTAGAATCGAGTTTA
>JBIKYZ010000030.1:0-28320 GCA_044354985.1 Pseudanabaena sp.
GCACGGTCGCTTACCTAAAAGCATTTTTCGTCGTGGCTTTGATTTCCTGCGTCACTTCATCTTTGACCTTCATCTCAATTCCGAGGCTTTCTTCAACTCCATTAAATTTTTGTCCTGTACTTAGCTATAAACTATAAAATCTTATTTGCAACATAGATTGCTATTCATATAACTTTTGTATAACTTTTGTTCTGGTTTAGCTGTGGCTTTTATCGTTCAATCTCTTCAATATCAACCTTATCGACTTGCTTTCCGCGAACCATTTCAAACAGCATTAGGCAAACTTTCCTATCGAGAAGGATTTATTGTTGAGATTCGCGATCGCAAATCTGATGATGGCATTCAGCATATTGGTTTAGGAGAAGCTGCGCCACTTAGTGGGTTTGGGATGGAATCTCTTGCCGAAACTGAAAGAACTTTAAGAGAAGCTCAGCGATCGCTAATTAATGTAGAAGTTCATGATCTGAATGATATTGAGAACTTACTTGCAAAATACGATCGCACTCCTGCTGCAAAACATGGAATTGAATTAGGACTGCTCAATCTGTTATCACAATTGCAAGGTATATCCATTTCTCAATTGCTAGCAAATTCCTTCTCTGGAATAGTTCGTGATCAAGTAGCCGTTAATGCTGTGATTGGGGCGATCGCACCAGAGAGAGCTGCAACAAAAGCGAGAGAATATGTAACTCAAGGATATTGCTGTCTGAAAATCAAAGTGGGAACTGAGGATTTTGGGATGGATTTGCAACGAATAGAAGCAGTGCGATCGCATGTTGGCGCTCATATCCAAATTCGGATTGATTCAAATCAAGGATGGTCAGTGACTGAAGCGATCGCAAATTTAAAAAAGCTTGAATTTTTGCAAATAGAATATGTCGAGCAGCCTGTTGCTGCTTCTGATTTGTTAGGTATGGCAGAAGTAAGGAGATCGCAATCAATTCTAGTTGCTGCTGATGAATCTGTGAATAATCTTAGACAATTGCAGAAAGTAATTAATACTCAATCCGCCGATATTATTATTCTCAAGCCAATGGCATTAGGCGGGCTCGTCACTGCACATCATGCAGCTGCGATCGCTTTTAAAGCTGGTTTAGATGTAGTAGTGACAACGACAATCGACGGTGCGATCGCTCGTCAAGGAGCTTTTGATCTAGCTGTCGCCTTACCAATTAAAAGAGCATGTGGCTTAGCCACTGGGCATTTGCTTATAGAAAATTAAAGAGGGTGCATTGCATCCTCTTTAATTTTCTATAAGCAAATGCCCAGTGTACTAGGACATAAAACCAAAGAATTGATTGGCGGCGCTTCGCGCCGCCAATCAATTCTTTGGTTTTGATTTGTTCTAAGACCAGTGGCTGCAACTATATAAGCAAATGCCAGACTTTTGGAAGATTTGGATCGCGTTAAATTAAAAATTAAAGATGGCACATCGTGCTGTCTTTAATTATTTTTCGCGCCGAGATGAGCCAGACTCTTGGAAGATCTGGATCGCGTTGAGTGGATCGCTAATAAAATTACCAGATCGGTTCACTTTCTGAGGAGAGGCGTTGTAATTACCAGGGATGACTGGTTGAATTGACTCAACGTCGATATTGATATTTAGAATCTTGAGATCAGAACGAGGAGAATCTCTTTCTATCGAAAATTGATCGGTATTTGTAGGCGAGATAGGCTGACCTTGAGCAGGACGTAGGCGGTCAGCATCACCTCGTTGTGGTTGCGTTGATTGTGCAAATACTGGACTAATCGTAGTGCTAGCGATCGCTAGTCCTGCGATCGTCAAAACCTCAAAAATGCGTTGATAATGTCTGTTCATAAATTCCTCGCATTGGCAGTCAGCGATATTAACTACAATAATCGCTCATTATATTCACAAAGATTAGATACGCTCAAATTGTCAACTCTAATCTTTAGGTTTAAGCGCATTTTTAAAACCTAAAACCAACAAAATATTAGTGATGGTCAAGAATGACTCAGCACTGCCATGCAACCAATCAACATTTGCTAAAGATTTCCCGTAATGGACTTGTGCATAAATTCCTGCGGGAATCGTAATCGCCACAAATACTAATGTCCCATAAAATCCCCAAAGTCCCAGTTTGGGAAATTGGCGTGATCTGGTGGCAAACCAGAGAAAGGCAAGATAGGGAAATAGAGATAAACCGAATAAGGCTTCTTTGGGCATAGTTTTTCATAGCTGTTAGCTATTGGCTATTAGCTCTTTAAATTTACAATCTGTAAACAAAGCTAACAGCTAAAGGCTAACAACTAATAGCTCAAATTACGATTGAGGTTTTGTGTTAGCAATTTTCCAGATGAAGTAGGCTGCGATCGCGAGAGTGGTATTGCCAATTAAAGTTAGTGCGGCTTGCACCGTAACTAGCCATTCCAACGAATCAGCATTATCAAAAAAGTGCCAAGTCACGGCGCACATCGCACTGACTAAGGCAGGAAACATAGCCCATGCTAAGTTTCGCCAACCACGATCTGGATTTTGCTTATCGTATTGCCAAATTAGCCAAATCGCTAAAGTCCACTCGATAACGCTAGAAATATGAATTACCCATGTGGGCAAAGATAAAGAGTGCATAATTTTTTTTGATACTTTCGTGGCGTGAAGCACCACGAAAGTATGATTTTAATGTTTGGTCTCGCGCATAGCTAAAAACTCGCGAATTTGCCGATCGCTTGGTTGAGCAGCGATCGCACCCATACTTAATGTAGTTAATGCACCTGCGGCGCAGGCATAAGCGATCGCTTCATTGGCAAACTTAGGATCGAGCAGATGTGTAAGCGGACGGTGATAAATCTTATGAACAAAGGCAGCCAGAAAAGCATCCCCCGCACCAGTTGTATCAATCGAATGTACAGGGAAAACAGCATGTTTGCCCTGTCGTTCACCCAAATAGTAGCGACAATCTTTGTCCCCATTGGTGAGTAGAATTCCTTCGAGATGGCTATAGGCTTGAGATATTGCGGCGGGACTAGTGAGACGAAATAATAACTTTGCCTCATCCTCGGTCATTTTCAGGAAATCGGTGTACTTCAGCAAGACAGGCAATAGTTTGGCAACCTGCTCAGGATTTTTCCAGAACATCGCTCGCCAATTTACATCAACGACCACCTTTACAAAGTTCTCTTCCGCTAGCTTCAGAGCGCGACCGATCGCTCTAGATGTTTGCGGACTAGATAAGCCTAAGGTGCCTAATATCAAAAACTTCGCGTCAGCAAATAAATGCTCAGGCAAATGTTCGGCAGACATCAAGGTGTCTGCATATACAGTTTGAGCATCGCCATTAAAGCGAGCAAAACTGCGATCGCCTTGAGCATCGCGGGTGACATATACCTCGCGAGTAGTGGATTCAGGATGCACTTGCACGCCTGAAGTTTCCACACCTGCTGCCCCCAACTGTTTGAGCAAATCGGTTCCTGTAGCATCTTGACCAACGCAGCTAATTAAGCTTACTGGTGTTCCCAGCTTGGCCAAACCACAGGCAACATTGGCAGGCGCTCCGCCAAAATAAGGCTTCCAAGAGCTAACTTGCTCATAAGGAGCACCAATATCTTCAGCTATTTGATCGATTAAAACTTCGCCAAGACAAATTACACGCGGCATAGCGGACTTTTACGACGACATTTTGGACTTTCGCGATTCAATAATAGCAATAGCTGAATCCACTTTGTCGGGGAATACCACAACTAAACTACTTTGAGGGGCGCTATCCAAGGCGGCTGTGATGGCTTCTGATTCGTCAAGAATTGTAATACAGGGAATATTAGGATTAACCTCTTGAACTCCCTGACGCAATAAATCAGCGACGATACGAGGGGCGCGACCACGCAAATCTTTATCTTCTTTAATAAAAATCTGCCCAAACATATTTGCCGCTAGTTGCCCTAATTCGATAATGTCCTCATCACGGCGATCGCCAGGTGCACCAATCACACCGATCGCTTCACCTTCCCACTTCTGGATAAAATCTGCGATCGCTTTAAATCCCGCAGGGTTGTGAGCATAATCGACTAGCGCATGATATTTGCCTAAATTAAATAAGTTCATGCGTCCGGGGGTTTGTTCAGTCGAAGCCACAAATGTGGAAAGCCCTTGACGAATCTCTTCAATCTGCACATCTTGACAGAAGGCAGCTAAACTTGCTGCTAAAGAATTTTGAATATTGAAAGCTGCGCGACCACCAAGGGTTAAGGGGACGTTTACAGCTTCTTCAATTCGTAGTTTCCAATCCCCTTTTAGAATAGTTAGATAACCTTCTTCATATACTGCGGCAAGTCCACCTTGCTCGATATGAGATTTGATTAAAAGACTATCAGGATCCATGCTGAAGTAAGCAACCGTTGCATCCACCTCTTTTGCCATAGAAACAACCAATGGATCATCAGCATTCAGGACAGCATAGCCACTCGGTAACGTTGTTTTGACAACTACGCTCTTGAGCCTTGCCAGATCTTCAATTGTGTCAATGTCTCCAATGCCAAGATGATCGGCGGCTACGTTCATCACGACACCCACATCGCTGCCATCAAAGCCTAGTCCCGATCGCAAAATGCCGCCTCTAGCTGTTTCAAGAATCGCAACTTCAACGGTGGGATCGCGCAGGATCACCTGAGCACTGTAAGGTCCAGTGGTATCACCCTTTTCAACCAAACATTCACCAATGTAAATACCATCAGTGGTGGTATAACCGACTCGTTTGCCAGTTTGCTTGAAGATATGAGCGATTAGTCGTGTAGTCGTAGTTTTACCATTTGTCCCTGTGATCGCGACGATCGGTACTCGCGTAGGTGATCCAGGGGGAAACAGCATATTTATGACTGGCGCTGCCACATTGCGAGGTGTGCCAATGCTTGGAGCAGTATGCATTCTGAATCCGGGAGCTGCATTGACTTCCACGATCGCACCATCAGTTTGGCGCACAGGCAAAGAGATATCTTCAGTGACCATATCGATGCCTGCAATATCCAGACCGATAATTCTTGCCACTCGCTCTGCCAGCCAGATATTTTCGGGGTGAATCTCGTCTGTGCGATCAACTGATACGCCACCTGTACTTAAGTTTGCCGTAGCCTTGAGATAGCAAATCTGCCCCGTTGGAGGTACGGATTCTAGTGTAAAGCCCTGTCTAGCAAGGATATCCATGCTCGTGCGATCAATCTCGATGCGGGTCAAGACATTATCATGCCCATCACCACGGCGAGGATCTTGATTTGTAATTTCAATCAATTGCGAAATTGTGGAAACACCATCCCCTGTGACATTTGCTGGGACTCTCTCAGCTACAGCTACAAATTTGCCATTGATCACCAATATGCGATGATCCCGCCCAGTATGAAATCTTTCGATAATTACTTCTTCAGATACTTCTTGCGCCATATCAAAGGCATCTATCGACTCTTTGATATTACGTATATCAATGGTGATCCCTCGTCCATGATTGCCATTTAAAGGTTTAATTACTATCGGAAAGCCCCCAACTTCGGAGATCGCATCTTCTAGATATTTAGGCGATCGGATCGTTGTTCCCCTCGGCACTGGCACACCCGAAGCGCGTAAAATACTCTTTGTGCCTTCCTTATCGCAGGCTAGCTCAACCGCTAAGATCCCCGTCTTATTCGATAAAGTTGCCTGAATCCGACTCTGATGCACTCCATATCCAAGCTGAATCATGGCTCGGCTACCAAGTTCTAACCAAGGAATATTTTGAGCTTTAGCTTCGGCAACAATGGACTCAGTACTTGGACCTAATTGACCATCAAGACGAATATCTCTTAAATCCTTGAGATCCTCTTGCAACTCGCTAGTTGCATAGGTTCCCGTTTCTAAAATGCTGGTGCAAATCCTTACGGCAGCTCGTGCCGCATAACGTCCTGCGCCTTCAGTTTGATACTCAAACACTACTTGATAGACATTTTTTTCAACAGTTTGTCTAATTGCCCCAAAATCCACCTTCATGCCAACATAGCCTTGAAGTGCGATCGCAATATCTTTAACAATTTCTGCCAAGAAATCAGAGTCACTGATATCAGATCGCTGAGCGATGTCTTTCCCCGCTAGACTTGGTAAAACTTTGCATAAATTTTGATAAAAGCTAATTCGTTGTACTTGAAAATCCTCTAAATCTAATCGCACAACTACAAGCTGATGTCGTTGGATACTCCAATAATTTGGACCACGTAATGTCTGGATTTTGAGAATTTTCATAGTCAAGCGTTTTAAAGGTGCATCCAATGCCTAAATGTCCAGTATCTAATCCTATCGATCTTGTGGATCTTCATTTTGTATAAATTGAACCAAAATCAGATTGATTAATCACAATTTATACAGCATATTAGGTGATTTTCACAGAATAACTAACCAAGTATTAGAGTGGGCATTGCCCACTCTAAGGAATGTAGGGGAGGTCTTGCCCAACCTCACTTACCAAGCTTAGTTAAAGTGACTCATCTGTGTGCTGATGTTGTTGTGGCAAAGTTTCAATTCGCCCAGGAATAGGCTTTTGGGTGGGTTGTAACCCTGACAACATGCGCGAAAGTTGCAGACCATCAAGTACAGGCTTAGTCTCACGAATTTTGTGCCAAACCGATCGCGCCATTAGCAAAGAATGTCCTTGTCTTTGAGCATGAATTCCTTCTAAATAATCTTCGCGTTCAGGCTGATAATCTGCTGAAGATAGTTGCAAGCTGACATTTTCAGCTTGCTTCTCAGGAGATTGCTTAATCACTATTTGAGCAATTTGCGAAGTGAGTTCAGGATAAAGCCATGTGTAAGCAGGATGAACCGTAAGCTGACAATGGTGAATCAATTTTTCATCGGGCTGGTTAACGGTCGGGCGTTGCAACAGCAGATAAAAGTAACCGATCGCTGCTTTACGTTGAGGCTCATAGACATAGCCCGATACATCTTGCAAATGATTGATTAGCAAAGAACTGTGATTGACAAGTTTGTCGATAGTCTTCGCCCGAAAATCATCGATATTGAGATCGTAAACTTGGCGAATGTGTGGGGGCATCGCAGCTGTATCAAGTTGATAAAGCAAGCTGGCATCAGCATTACTGACTGGCATCAAATTTGGCAGGTCAGGAGAATGATGAGCAAGTTCGTGCAGACTAGCGGTATCAATTTCCCAATCGGTAAATTGAGCTAAGGGCTGAAATCCATTTTGTCGATAGAGCGCGATCGTATCTTTTTGGTTAATGTCAACCTGTAATACCCATGTCCGCGCTTCTAGGCAAGATTCTAGACAGTAGCGAATCAGTTGCGTGCCCACATTGTGCTGACCATTCTGAGCTTCAGGCAAGACAACGACGCGATCAATCTGCCAAGTACTACTGTTGTTATTAAAGGGAGAAACCCGAATAAAGCCTTGAATGATGCCATTACATTCTGAGACATAGGCTCGTACATAGGGCTTGAGGAGAGTTTGCACGGGCGCAGGCAACCAACTGGCTAGCTGGTGCAAGCTAATTTTTTGGCGGCTGCGACAACCGCTGAGATCACTGACCGCAATTTGTTCGAGATCATTGGGGGAAGCAAATCGCTGAATAATCTCTAAGTCGCGGTGTTGTAATGGACGGATTGTGTTACCAAGTACTGGGAAAGATTGCATAGCTACTCATGCCAGAAAGGAATTTGATCAAAGCTGTAAAAATTAGCACAAATCGTTGCTTATGATTTTAATACATATTTTTTGAATATCGTTCTTATTAAGCATGTCTGCAAAATTAAAAGCCCTAAAAACTGTACCGCCCCCGCTGCGGGCGGTACAGTTTTTAGGGCTTTCTTGTTCTTAAGAACAGGAAAAAGTCCGATGTTGCAGAGATGGCATCTGGCGACGAATTTGGTCTATGCGCGAAGGTTGAATTTCGGCGATCGCTACACCAATGCGATCGCCTGCATCCGCGAGGACGATTCCCCAAGGATCGACGATCATCGCATGACCATGGGACTGGCGGCGCGGCGTATGCATTCCCACTTGCGCAGGTGCAATCACATAACTAGTATTTTCAATGGCTCTGGCTTGTAACAAAACTTGCCAATGATCTTTGCCAGTAAAAGCTGTAAAAGCAGCTGGAACAAACAATACATTTGCCCCATTTTGAGATAAATGACGATAAAGCTCTGGAAATCTCACGTCATAGCAAACTGATAGTCCCAAGTTGCCGTATTTCTCAGACATATATACAGGTGGAGACTCAGTGCCTGCTAGTATCGTAGCCGACTCCTGATAGGTATTGCCATCAGGGAGATTTACATCAAATAGATGCATCTTCCGATAACGAGCTAGTTCTTCACCTTCACGCCCGATCAGCAACGCTGTGTTGTACATCTTGAGCGGTGATGAATTGTTGTGAGTAACTACTGGCACAGGAAATCCACCACCAAGTAACAAGATTTGATAGCGTTGGGCGATCGTAATTAAAAACTTTTCGCTCTTTTCTGCTATTTCTGTAGAAAGTCGTGTTTTTTCACTTTCATCACCTAAAAAAGAAAAATTTTCAGGTAAGCAAACTAGTTCTGCACCTCGATTTACTGCCAGTTGGATCAAATCTTCTGCTTGAGCAAGATTTTTATCTACATCAGAGACACTGGTCATTTGTACGGCAGCCGCCAAATATGACTTCATTTCAATCCTTAAAACTTTCCCACATAAATTCAGATGTGCTGTAAAGCACTTAACTTAGATTAACCTGCTATAGCGCTACTGGTGCTATTTTTTATTTTAAAAAAGAGGCGGCGCGAAGCGCCGCCTCTTTTTTGGCTTAGCCAAGCTTGCCTGTAACAATATAAGCAACTCTCAGCCCCACATTAGTTGCATGATCAGCCATACGCTCTAAATGATGAATCGCTAATACCATCAACATTACAGGTTCCATTGGCTCTCCACCAAACAGTTTTTGAGCTGCTAATAAGTTATAAATTTGCTTGTAGTCGTCGTCAACAGCATCGTCCTTTGTTTTAATTTGCAAACCAATGTTTTCATCAAGATTAGCTAGAGCTTCTAAACTCATGGCAAGCATGGCTCGACAGCGATTAGACATTACCTGCAATTCGCCGAGATAGGGTGATGGAGCATAAGGAAAAAGTTTAATGGCAATATCACCAAGATTTTCAGCATAGTCACCAATACGCTCGATATCACGGATTAGCTGCATCAGAGCGCTTAAGAGCCTTAGATCTCGAGCGACAGGAGATTGTAAAGCGATCAGACTAATACAATCTATTTCAATTTGACGATAGATTTGATCAATTTGTTTGTCCTGAGGATCGATACGAGTTGCGGCTTCTAGGTCACGCTCAAATAGAGCTGCATGAGCTAAGAGAAATGAATTTTCGACAAGCGCACCCATTCGCAAAGTATCTTGTTCTAGGCGATGCAATTGGCGTTCAAATTCGCTTCTTGTTCGTTTCTGGCGTTGAGATGAAGTTTCAATCATTGGCTCCCAACAAATTAAATGGGATAAAAAGCGTTCATGAATGGTTTACAAGATTGTGAACATTTGGGGCGCAATCTCATAAACTATCTAATCTCACAAAGTATTTAGGATTGCTATACATTTAATTTTCTTATCCTAAATATAGTTACATAACTTGTAAAAATCGGCAGTATTTGTAAATACTATAAGAAAAATAAGAGGTAGGCTGTCTATTAGTCTCTCATTGAAAAACAGTTGCTTGAGTTAATTCAGAGGTTGTAAGCTGCCGATCGCGATCGCCATTGCATAAAACCAACGTGGTTGAAGAATTTTGCTCAAAGCCAATCTGCTCGTAAAATTTTTGCTGATGAGTGGTCATCAAATATACCCGCTCAACATTGCAAACATTGGGATGCGCCAAAACTGTCTGGACTAACTTCCGACCTAAACCAGCGCCGCGATATTCGGGCGCAATGACTACGTCCCAAATTGTTGCCCGATAAATACCATCACTAGTCGCACGAGCATGTCCGATTAGGCGATCGCCGTCCCATACTGTAACAACTGGCTTGGAGTTAGAGATGGCGGTTGCTAAACCTGCCAAGGTTCGTTCCTTTGCCCAAAACGCCCCAACTCGTAATAATCCTTGTAATTGTTCTAAATCGACTTCTTCATGGCGATCGCTAAAGCGAATGTGGCGATGATCCATATGCTTACTTTCCCGCATTGATTAACCCATTTATAGGATTAGGTTTACATACTACTGATCCAGTCAATGTATCTATTTTTGCTAGATCCCTAAAAAAGAAAGGGCGCTAAGCGCCCTTTCTTTCTCTATTTAGCTTGCCAAGGCTCAGATAAGTAAACTTTCTTCGCTAAACCAACTGCTTGCAGCAGATTGATCACACCCCAAGTGGGATCGATTTCCCACCATTTCAATCCAGAACGTGCCGACTTAGGAAAAGCGTGGTGATTGTTGTGCCAGCCTTCGCCATAGGTCAAAATTGCTGCCCACCAAAGGTTTGTGGAATGGTCAGGGGTTTCTGCAAAATTCTTGTAACCCCATTTGTGACAGGCCGAGTTAATCAACCAAGTGCTATGCCATAGAGCAACTGATCTTACAGCAACGCCATAAACCAAGAATGATGCTCCTAGCCCAGAGAAAACCTTTTCGCCAATTACATAGAGCAATGCTGCAAGGGGCACTTGCAACAATAGGAAATAAACATCTAAAAACTTGTAGTAAGGATCGTTGGCAAGATCAGGAGCAAATTTACAGTAATTTGAACGTTGAAAATGTTCAGGCTTGGAGTACATGATCCACATCATGTGGCTCCACCAAAAACCTTTATTTGCCGAGTAGGGATCTTTTTGATTGTCTTCTGTAAAACCGTGATGCTGGCGATGTCCACCCACCCAAAATACGGGACCGCCTTGAAGTGCTAATGCTCCAATTGTGGCGATGATGTATTCCAACCACTGAGGCACTTGAAAGCTACGATGGCTAAGTAAGCGATGATATCCTAAGGTGATGCCGATGCTGCCAAATAACCAATGCAAGAAAACTGTAAGGATTACAGCTTGCCATGAGAAGTAAAAAGGCGCAGCTAGGGCAGCGAGATGAAAAGCACTGAAGAAGGCAACATTTGTCCAGTTCAGGTTTTGTTCTTTTGAGATGGCTTCAGTAGTGGCGGTCATGAAATAATAACTTAAGGGGTGGTGAGGAGATGCAAGTATCACTTACAGTTATGTTAAGTTTAACTTTTTTTTAAGCAATAATGCAAGTAGCACTTGCAAATCATCTCAATGGTACATGCTCTCATGTCTGTATCTCGAATTCCTACTCGTCAACGCATAGTCAATACAGCCCTAGAGTTGTTTGCTAGCAAAGGAATCACCGAGACAACTACGCGCCAAATCGCGGACTTCGCTCAGGTCAATGAAGTAACTCTATTTCGACATTTTGGAAATAAACATGGGTTATTGCTAGCGGTATTGCAAGAATGTCTGCAAAAATATTTGGTGTTGGCGCAAGTGGGAGAGTCGCTCATGGTGTCGGATATCTCTAGTCAGAGTGATTTGCGGAGATTTCTCAAATATTACATTCAGAGTTCGCTGCGGGCTCTTGAAAGTGTGCCTGAATTGGTGCGATCGCTAGTTGGCGAGGCAGGACAATATCCTCTCGAAAGCCGACAAGCATTGGCGCAAGGTATTAACCAAGTTAACCAAACGATCGCAACGGCAATTCATGATGTTCTGATCAATTCTCGGCTGCAATATTCTTTGCCGCCAATCAAGTTAGCTAACTTATTAAATACTTGTATCTTGGGCTATGCCGTGATCACTTTGACTAGTGATGTGCAGGCTGTTTGGCGCGATCGTGATGAGTTTGTAAGTACGCTTGTGGATATGTTTATTCAAGAAGTTAACCCCATCTCTCAAGCAAGACCAATTAACGATATTTCAGCGGAGACTGTGCGCGAAATTCTGTTACAGGCTAAAAAGTGCGGCGCAAAGGACTATGCGATCGCTTATTTATTGTTTGGGGCGGGGTTGACAGCACTCGATATTACTCGCTTGCGACTAAAAGACTATCAGCACCAAGCTAACCACGGAATTTTGCTAACTAGGGATGCTACAGGTATTGAGAGATCAGTACCACTCAATCAAAAAATTCTCGGTCATCGCTATGGCTCGGCTACCAATAATCCCCTTAGTGCTTACCTCAAGACTCGTAAAAATGAGCTAAAGGATCTAAAAGATCTGAAAAATATTGATGATATTGCTTCTTTAGTTCTCAGTAGCGATGGTAAACCACTGTCCTTAGAAGAGATCGAACAACTTTGGGAGCGTTGGACACAGCCCTATCGAAATTTGAATGGCTCACCTTTAACAATTGATCAAGCAAGGCATACTTGGTGCCTCGAAATGTTATCGCGGGGCATTGATGTGGATAGTTTTTGTATCATTAGCGGCATCAAGCATAAGGAATTGCAAGCTTATCAGACCCGTCTTAATCAAAAGTTAGCGATTGATAAAGCGATCGCGCTTGACGCTTAAAAATAAATTAACGAAACCCTTAAGGTTGCGCCCCTGTGGGGCGCAACCTTAAGGGTTTCGGTTTGAAATTAATTATGCCCATCTACTTATACCAATTCACGAAAGTGTGACTACACTTTTGCGAATCAAAAACAAGACCCAGCAAGGTTTTTAAATTAAGAAATGGCGTAGCCATTTCTTAATTTGGTATAAAGGGACGCTTTTGATGAAACCAATTTTGTGGTTTGCGGCGACGTAGGCGCTGCAAACCACAAAATCGGTTTTGGTGACTTTTTTTGCTATTTCCACCAAGTAGATTAACTTAGTGTATAATTCGGGCGTTTAATGTACTTAAAAGATTAAGTACATTACATCAAATGTTCTTAGTGCATTAGATACGGAGCATCTTTGATTTGAGAGGCAAACAGGTTGGCATTATCGGAGTTCAGATCGGCATTTCCAATTGAAGTTTTGGGTAGAGAAGCAAAGTGAGAGTTCCTCTAGACTGTTACCGTATTCTAGGTTTAACACACCTATCTGGGCTAGACAAAGTCCATCAAGCCCATCGAGATCGCCTGCTCTCTATGCCAAGGCGAGAATATTCTGATGCAGCGATCGCCTCGCGTAAGCGCATCATTGATAAAGCTTATGAAACTCTGACCGACCGCGATCGCTTTAGCGCTTCAAGTGAAAGTGATGCATTGGAGGCAGATAGCGATCGCCCAGTTTTGACATTGCCACCTCAAATTGAAGCTGACGAAAAAGACTTTGCAGGGCTATTACTGATTTTGTATGAACTCGGCGAATCCGAGAAAGTCTTATCCCTTGCTAAACCCTATTACGATCCTGAAGAATCCGAATATCAGTCGGCAAGAATTTCGCCTCATGATCCAGATTTATTGCTCTCTGTATCGCTTTCCTATCTAGATCTTGGTCGCGAATATTGGAAACAAGGACAATATGAATCTGCGGCTTCATCCTTAGAATCAGCTCAAGAAATTTTATTGCGAGAAGGATTATTTCTCAGTATTCGCAGTGAAATTCAAGCCGATCTATTTCGCCTCCGCCCCTATCGGATACTTGAATTGTTAGCATCTCCTGACAATCATACCGAAGCGCACCGCAAAGGCATGTCACTTTTGCAAGAGATGCTTGATGCGCGGCGCGGCATTGATGGCTCTGGTAATGATTATTCCAGTCTCGGTATAGACGACTTTTTGCGATTTATTCAGCAATTACGTAGCTACATGACTGCGATCGAGCAGCAAACTTTGTTTGAAGAAGAAGCCCGTCGCCCATCTTCTGTGGCAACCTATCTCGCGGTATACTCGCTGATTGCGCGTGGATTCTCTCAGCGTCAGCCCGCACTAATTCGTCGCGCCAAAGGGTTACTAGTTAAACTCAGTGCTAAGCAAGATATTTATTTAGAAAAAGCTGTATGTGCTTTGTTGCTAGGGCAAACAGAAGAAGCAAGTGCTGCGATCGATCAGAGTGGCGAAGATAAGCAAATCGCATACATCCGTCAAAACTCTGAAGGTGCGCCCGATCTTTTGCCAGGACTATGCCTCTACAGCGAACGCTGGATGCAAGAAGAGGTCTATCCGCATTTCCGCGATCTGATGAGTCAAATCGTATCGCTTAAGGATTATTTTGCTGATGAGCAGGTGCAAGCATACCTAGAAGAATTACCTAATACTGGTGCAATGTCATCGGAATGGACTTCGCCAGTGGGAGGCGATCGCCTGTCAGCTATGTCTAATCCTGATGAGTCACCTTCAGCAAATCGAGATTTTGATCTTAATCCTGCAAAGAGCGCCCTTGCTGAACCAAAACTATCTAATTACGCCCCAGAGACACCTAATCGCTTTCAACGCTCTGCGACTCCTGTAATTGAGCGACCTGCCGCCTTTGTCAACACCAATGGTAGTGGCAATATAGCGCGAGATCTACCTAGCTCTCGTCGCACCAGCAATGTACCACCTCTTAGAAACTTGACAAGAGCTGCTCATGAATCTGTGAGGGAGATCAAGCGCCCATCTCAAGTTCCCACTTCAAGTCATGCATCATTACCAAAACGTAGGTTTAATGTTGGGCGTTTAGCTACTGTAATTGTTTTAGCGATCGCTGTGCTTGCTGGCTCTATTTGGTTAGTTGTTTGGGCTGTTCGCGCCTTAACTGGTGCTCCCCAACCACAGCCTATAACCTTAGAAAAGCCAATTACAAATATAGTCCAAGCCCTTAAGGAAAATAATGCAGCTCCAGTTGCTCAACCAGGTCCTTTAGACAAAGAAACTGCTACCAAAGTAATCGAGACATGGCAAGCCACTAAATCAAAAGCTCTTGGCAAGGGATATGAAGACAATCTTTTAGAAGAAATTTTGATTGATCCTGCGCTTAGTGATTGGAAAGGACGCGCTAAAGAACTTAAAGCAATCAACTCCTATTTGCAGTACCAAACAAAATCAAGTTCAGTTGATAGTGTTACGCCTGATGGCGATAGTAAGGCTAAAGTAGTTGCCAAGATTTCCGAATCACGCAATTACTTTAGTAATGGCGATCTTGATCGCGGAGCGTCCAAAGATGATGCTAGCTACACCGTTGAGTATGATTTGGTAAAAAAAGATAATCGATGGCTCATTAGGGAAATGTTCGTTTTCTAAATTAAAAAGCCAGCAATTCTTATGATAAAAACTGGTTTTGTTGAAAGGCTGCCAAAGGCAGCCTTTCAACAAAACCAGTTTTGGGGTTTGCTTGCGCCTTTGATGCAGCAAACCCCAAAATCGGTTTCATAATGAGACTCAGGACGAGTAGCACAGCGCTGCGCCACTCATCCTTTTTAGTAGCAACTCACAAAAGTGTGGTGACACTTTTGTGAGTCAAAAACCAAACCCTGTAAGGGTTTTGAGAATAAAAAATGTCTATGCCATTTTGTACTCTGGTATTTAGAAATCTTCTACTATTACCTCATCATATTCAGGTTCAATTTCTTCGGGGACTACTTTCGTAGCCGAAACCTCAACACCTGCGGAGAGTTTTTCGCGTACTTGGCGTTCGACATCTTGAGCAAATTCTGGCTTGTCTTCCATGTATTTGATCGTGTTATCTCTACCCTGTCCGATGTTGTCGCCTTGGTAGCTATACCAAGCACCCTTGCGGACAATGATACTCATTTCTTCGGCTAGATCGACTAGGCAACCAACTGTAGAGATCCCTTTCCCAAAAATAATGTCAAACTCGGCGATCCGAAAAGGTGGAGCAACTTTATTTTTGGCAACTTTGACCTTGGCGCGGATGCCATATTCTTCAGTGCCCTTTTTGAGGGTTTGGATACGGCGAATATCTAGACGTACTGAAGCATAGAATTTCAGGGCAGTTCCGCCTGTGGTTACTTCAGGGCTGCCATAGGATACGCCGATTTTTTGACGCAATTGGTTTAAGAAAATAACGATGCAGTTAGATCTGCCAACATTGGCGGTGATTTTACGAAGGGCTTGACTCATTAGTCTTGCTTGCAACCCAACGTGGGATGCGCCCATTTCACCTTCGATTTCAGCGCGGGGCACGAGGGCTGCCACGGAGTCGATCGCAATGATATCTACTGCCATCGATCGCACGAGGTTATCGACAATTTCCAGTGCCATTTCGCCTGAGTCTGGCTGAGAAATCAGTAGGTTATTAATATCAACACCCACAGCCGCTGCATAAGTTGGGTCGAGGGCATGTTCGGCATCAACGAAAGCGGCAATGCCACCACGTTTCTGGACTTCGGCGATCGCATGAAGTACTAGAGTGGTTTTACCTGAGCTTTCTGGCCCGTACACTTCGATGACTCGACCTTTGGGGAGTCCACCACCTAGGGCAAGGTCGAGAGGTAATGCGCCGCTAGGGATGGTCTCAACACGCATATTGGTGGCATCGCCAAGACGCATAATTGCGCCTTTCCCATGATCCTTCTCGATTTTTTGCATGATTGCATCGAGGGCTTTCTTTTTCTCAGGGCTGATGCTTGTCTTTGCAGCTTGAGCACTCGGAGCAGTCTTATCAACTTGGCTATTTGCCGTCGCAGAGGAATTTTTCGCCATTACCGTTTGAGGTTTAGTTCGTCTAATAAGTCTGCCTCATTATGACACTAAGCTTCTTGATTTGAGGGATTAAATTTATGCTGAATTTTAGGTGATTATGTTGCTGCTGCTTGAATTTAGATATTTGTACTAAAAAACGCAACATAAAACCCAAAAAGGAGATGCGGCGCTTCGCGCCGTATCTCCTTTTTGGGTTTTATAAGAAATACAGAAATATTCAGAGTATTTCTGCTAAAAGAAATGCAACATTTGTTAAAGTCTAGTGTCAGAATTGAAGTAAGTAATTCTATCTAGCGGTTTACCATTATGTCTTCGGAACATCCACCAGTTATGTTGGTGGACGGCTATAACGTGATTGGGTTTTGGAAGCACTTGCAGGAAATTCGAGATCTGCAAGGATTTGACATTGCGCGATCGCATTTAACCGAAACGATGGTGAATTTTAGTGCTTATCACGGCTATAAGACGACCTTAGTATTCGATGCCTATGTGCAGGCAACACCAGCTAAAGCTGAGAAAATAACCAAAAATCTAAGATTATATTTTACTGATCACAACGAAACGGCGGATACTTACATCGAGCGTCAATGTGGCAAGTACCGCCGCGATCCGCTACGGCATTTAAAAAGAATTATTGTAGTGACTTCCGATCGCGCCCAGCAGTTAACCGCAGTTGGGTTTGGAGCAGAGTGGTTATCAGCACCAGCGTTAGAACAGGAAGTGGAAGCTACGATGCGATCGGTACAAAGCCGTCAAAAGAATCAAAAAGCGAATACGAATAATTTATTGGGAAATCGCATTGATAGCCAGACCAAGGCTCAACTAGCTAAGTGGCGCAATAGTTTGAATTAAGCTTCTCTATTTGGAAATCGCAATATGCTGCAACCTAGTTCCAATCATTTATTTATTTCGGCGATCGCTTTAATTGTCGGATTAGCTCTATCAGTAATTATCCTTGGCGAAGTTATCTATCGCCTACAACATCGCCGCCGCCCCCTCGCAGCCACCTTACAAGTAGTGCGAAACTTGGTATTGCCAATGCTCGCGTTCATGCTGTTTATTCAGTATGTGTTGCAACGTCCTGCTGATGATGACATTGTTAAAAGTGTCCAAACTCTATTTTGGATTTGTGTACTGCACGCGGCTTTATCGTTACTGAATGCGATCATTTTTGAGCAAGCAAAAGCTGATACTTGGCGAGCGCGAGTTCCTAAACTCTTAATAGATTTATTTCGATTATTTTTGGTGCTTTTGGGAGTAGCGATCGTCCTTGCTAAGGTTTGGAATGCTGATCTTGCAGGATTGGTTACAGCTCTTGGAGTTAGCTCGATTGTGATTGGTTTAGCGCTCCAAGATACTCTTGGTAGTGTCATGTCAGGTATTGCATTGATATTTGAGCGTCCCTTTTCTGTTGGTGATTGGCTGGAAGTCGATGATTTGACGGGGCAGGTGATAGATATCAATTGGCGAGCCGTGCGGTTGCAAACCTTCGAGCGCGAAATGGTGATTATTCCCCACAAGCTGATTGGCAATGCGATTATTCGCAACTTTAGCCGCCCGATCCCCATTCATGCAGAACGGATTCGCCATGGATTCTCCTATAATGATCCGCCCAATTTAGCAAAACATGTCCTGTTAACTACGGCTCTGGAGACTGAAGGCATTTTAAAAGACCCAGAGCCAGAGATTTATACAATTTCCTACGATGACTTTGCGATTACCTACGAAGTAAAATTTTTTATCGATGACTACAGCAATATTGAAAGTATTCGCGATCGCTTTATGAGTCGGATTTGGTATGCTGCCCAACGTAATAGCCTGACGATTCCTTTTCCCATTCGTACTCTTTATCATTTTAATGGGCCGACCTTACAGGCGAAGGGCAATTCTAAAAAATTTACCGAGAGCCTGCAATCTGTACCAGCCTTTGTGCCATTACAGAATCCTGACTCTGTTGCCGATGGGATTGATCTACAACATTATGGCGCGGGTGAGAAAGTAATCTGGCAAGGAGTCAGTAACAATGCGCTATATATTGTGATCGCTGGTACGGCGATCATGTCTGTTCGCGATCGCGAGCATATCGAACATGAGCTTTTAACAATCAAGACTGGCGAGTTTTTTGGTGAGATGACGCTTTTTTCTGGTGAGCATAGCCCGATATCAGTAACAGCGATCGAGGATTTAGAGGTAATGACGCTGTCGGCGAATGCTGTTAATCAAATGATCGATCGCCAGCCTAGTTTTGCCCGTGAAATCAGCCAGATCTTAGAAACTCGCCGTCGTGTAGTCAACACAATTCAAAAATCATGAACCCAAGATGGCGTTGCTTTGCAACGCCATCTTGGGTTTTGATATCAACCCTTAAATGGTGTTGCCATTTTGAGAATTTAAAACCCTTAATGGGTTCAGTTTTTATAGCTGTCGCCAAGTGTAGTAGCACTTTCAGAAATTGGTGACTACCTCTTTGTATAGGCAAAGCAAAGCTTTTAAGCATACCTTTAGCTAGATTCACACTTTGAAATACTTTGTTATATTTCTTTACATAAGGAAGTCACACATAGGACAAAGCAATGAGCAACAGTTATAGAGTCGATGAGCGCGGTGTTCTCAACAATTTCGCAGTTGAGCCTAAGATGTATGTTGAAGAAACCCAAAAAGCTGGTTTTAAACCTTACGCAGAATTGTTGAATGGAAGATTGGCGATGATTGGTTTTGTATCTTTGCTAATCCTTGAGTTTTCTACGGGGCATGGGTTGGTTTGGTGGCTTGCTAACGTATAAGCAAAGACCGTTCCTAATCAAAATGTTTGAGATAAAGTAAAAACGATTATTCGACCCTACCTTTTGGTAGGGTTTTTTATTGCAAAAAACAAAATAGAGTTGCGGCGCAAAGCGCCGCAACTCTATTTTGTTTTTTTTATTCGCTATAGGAAAATGTAGTCACGCTTTCGAGAATTGGCATAATAACCGATCGCAGATTTGCTGTAAAGTTCTCGCTTCATCATCTGAGATGTGGCTAGCAAAATACTCGGAAATCCCCTCCGCATAAACTATCCACATTTTTTGTTGCATTGCTAAACCTGATTCTGTTAAGACAGCATAAGTCCCCCGTCGATCATTGGGACAGGACTTGCGATAGAGAAAGCCTGCATTTTCAAGGCGATCGACAAGGCGGGTTAGATTGCTGCGACTTAATAGAACTTTGTCGGCTAACTCACTTAATCGTAAGGAGTAATCAGGAGCTTCTTTGAGTGTGAGCATTACGTCATACCATTCCAACGGCGGCAGCTCGGCTTGAGTGATTTTTTCGGCAATGCGATCAAGCAACTTGCTATGGACGGTCAAAAGCGATCGCCAAGCTAAATTTCGTAAAGGATCTAAGGCTAAATTAGTTGACATGTTAACAGTATGAGAAAGAATCATTGCAATTGCAATTAAATATGCTAAATTAATATTAATTGCAATTGCAATTAATGCAAATGCAACTATATTTAAATATTAATAACATTCTTGCCATGTTGCCTAAACTCAAACTGATTAGCCATATTCTTTGTCCCTATGTACAGCGATCGCTAATCACTGTCATCGAAAAGCAAATACCTTGCGATCGCGAATATATCGACCTTGCCAATAAACCAGACTGGTTTCTCAAGATTTCGCCATTAGGTAAAGTTCCTCTACTCCTCGTCGATGGTGAAGTCTTGTTTGAGTCTGCTGTAATTTGTGAATATCTCGATGAAATCACCCCAGACTCTCTACATCCACTAGATCCTTTAACAAAAGCTAAACATCGCTCTTGGATTGAGTTTGGATCAAATGTACTTGCAAAAATTGCGGGATTCTATGCGGCTAAAGATGAAGAGACATTTGAAACAAAACGTTTGGATCTAATCGCAAATCTAGAAATCCTCGAAGCTCAATTAGATGCATCTCCATTTTTTGCTGGTGAAAAGTTTTCACTGATCGATGCAGTCTATGCGCCCATCTTTCGATACTTTGTCGCCTTTGATCGCTATCAAAATTTTGGCTTTAGCGATCGGATTCCCAAGATTAATGCTTGGCGCAAAGCCTTGTTGGAAAGACCATCTGTACAACAAGCAGTTTCTGAAAATTATTACGATTTATTAGATGAGTTTCTCAAAAAGAGAAATAGTTTTTTAAGCGAGTTGATGAATTAGTAAGGTGGGCAATGCCCACCTTACTAAATTCTTGTTCCCTCCCTTTTGCAAGGGCTGGGCTAGGGTGGGGTAAGTATTATCGAATGTATGTTTCCAAGGAAGGTTGAAACTCTTCCCAACGGCGGCTGACTTGCTCGTAACAGTCGGGCGGAAAGATTTTTAGATTTTGGAATAGATTTATTTCGAGATGCTGTTCCATTTTCATGAGCAGAACAAGTTCTTGGGCTGGGGCGTAGTTACCAACTGCATGTACAAGAACTGTGATCAAATCTTGGTCTAGAGAAAAAGCTTGAATCGATTTGATCAAATCTTGTTCGGCAATAAATTGGGTCTTAAATGGAGTAACCTCTAAACCCATGTTGCTTGGAGCGATCGCACTGCGATCAATATCACAAACTACGACTCCGCGACCATGTTGCAAAAAGCCTTGCCATGCCGAATAGCCTATCATCATTAGGTTTGCGTGAATAAAGCTTTTTTGCCAATAGCCAAAATTGCCTTGCCAGTCGCTATCTTTTAACTTCATCTATTACCTCGTAGATGTAGATTTATGGATTTGAAGTGAGCTTCGGCGGGCGTTCTGACTTTTTCTGCTGATTAACAGAAAATCACAGTTGCGGGACAGCGTTGGATTTGCACCAATCTTTCCCCATTACTTTTAGTGACTGCTCCTCACTAAAACCGAAAGCTGAAGTCAAAGTATAACATTAGGACTTACATAGCCCTGCACTCAAGTGCGGGCTAAAAGCTCAAACCCGTTGAAACGGGTTAATTTAAATTATTCTGTAGTCCACTGAAGCACAAAATGGCAAAGCCATTTTGTGAATTAAAAACCTTACTGGGTTTGGTTTTTAATTCACAAAAGTGTTAGCCCACTTTCGTGAATTGTTATTGCATCCGCTATATTAGGATAGGCAGCATTTAATATGGCTTATCTTTATCCTAAAATCCGACTATGGATCTTGAACTTTCGCGATTTTATAAGGCTTGCAACCCCACGCATCCCCTTGATTCTAGTAACGAAGAGGATCGCAGCTATTATGTTGACCTCTCGACGGTGCGTGGGGAAAAGTTAATTGAGAGTTTATCGCGTAAGATTGTACGGATTTCGCCCGATGAGTCAACCTGTCAGTTATTTACGGGACATATTGGCTGTGGCAAATCGACGGAACTTTTGCGGCTGAAGCATGAACTGACTGAGAAAAAATTTCATGTGGCTTATTTTGAATGCGATCGCCAGTTAGAACTGAGCGATGTTGATGCTAGTGATATTTTGTTAGCGATCGCGGGACAACTCAGCAATGGTTTAGAAAAGGAAGGGATCAATATCATCCCCGAATATTTCAAAAAATTATTTGGTGAACTGAAGGATATTTTGCAAACTAAGCTCGATCTGAGCGCAAATTTTAAGCTGTCAGTAGGGATTGCCGAGATTACAGCACAAGCGAAGAATAGCCCGTCATTGCGTCGGCAAATGCGCGAACGCTTAGAATCCCGCACCAATAGCATTATTACTTCCATTAATAAGGAGTTGTTGGCTCCTGCTAAGGAGAAATTGCAAGCTGCTGGCAAGAAAGGCTTAGTCGTGATTGTGGATAACCTCGATCGCATTGAAAATCGTATCGATCTGAAGGAGCAGTCAAGGGCTGGATATTTGTTTGTCGAACGAGGCGATCAGTTGCGAGGGTTGGATTGTCATGTAGTTTATACAGTGCCGTTGCTGCTGACTTTTTCTAATGATGCGGCGATCGTCACCAGTCGATTTGGAACGGATATTAAGACTTTGCCGATGGTTCCTGCACGATTGGCAGATGGCAGTGAATGCGAGGCAGGAATGGCGCTACTCAGACAAATTGTAATGGCGAGAGCGTTTCCAAAAGTTAATTCTGTCCAACGGATTAACAATGAATTTGTGAATAAAGTATTCGATAGTTCCAAAACTCTCGATCGCCTATGTCAAGCTAGTGGTGGTCATGTCCGCAATTTATTTCGATTGCTGTATGGTTGTTTAGAGCAGGACGATCCGCCCATTACCGCCAAGTTAGTTGAGAGCATCATCGCTAAGGAACGGAATAAAATGGTAAAGACAATCACTGATGATGAATGGGATTTGATTAAGAAGGTGCAACAGGATAAGCGTGTGCGTGGTGAGGCGGAGTATCAAACCCTGATCAAGAGCCAGTTTGTGTTTGAGTATGAGTATCAAGGTAATAGTTGGTTTGACCGAAATCCGATTTTGGATGATTAAGACCCTCACCCCCCAGCCCCCTCTCCCAAAGGGCGAGGGGGAGCCAGAATTTACTCCCCTCTCCCCATGGGAGAGGGGCTGGGGGTGAGGGAAGTCTTTATTTATGGAGAGTTCTATGAGCGATTGCACCGAAATAATTGCAGAGAATAATCGCGATGCCTTGCGTCGATTGACGAGAATTGTGACGCGATCGCAAGGGTTTTCGCTGTCGATCGCTTTGTGTAACTATCGCGTATTGCAGGAGCGCGTATTGCAGGATTTGCGATCACAACTAGCGGAGAATGGTTTACCTGAGACTGCGATCGCGACACTTGAAATAAAACCTGAAGCGAAGACTTTGCTTGCACCAATTCAGGAATTGATGGGCAAGGTGCATCAATTGCCCATTGAGCAGAAGCCTAATGTGTTGATGGTTTTGGGATTGGATGCAGTTGCGGAAATTGAAGCGGTTTTGAAGTCGGCAAATCGGGTCAGGGAAGAATTTGCCAATTGTTTGGAATTTCCGATGGTGCTGTGGCTGAACGATCGCACTCAGGATATTTTGACCCGTGAGGCGAGTGATTTGGCGAACTGGACCACGGCGGGGGCGATCGAGTTTCAGCTTGAGGCAATGGAATTGAAGGAACTGGTGCAAGATTCGATTAGAGCGATGTTCGATCGCTATTTGCAGCCTCAAGGTTTGGGCGATTGGGATGCGAGTTTGCAGCAGTTTGAACTAATCACTGCGATCGCGGACTTAGAGGCTCAAGCAATTGAGATTAGTGATGAAATTAGCGCAGGGTTAGATTTTGCGTTTGGCTGTATGGCGATGACTGAGGGGGGGATTGGGAAGGCAAAAGCCTTATTTGAGAGGAGTTTAGCCTTTTGGCGACAATCGGGGGATCGGCTTAAACAGGCTGTATGTCTATTGCAATTGGGATTAGGCGATCGCAGTTTGGCGATGCGTGAGCGCTATCAGAAGCAGCCTTTTTATGTAACTTCTCAGCAGTATTTAGCTGAAAGTATAGATATTTTGCGGAACCTGCAACGGGGGGAATTGATGGCTTTGTATATCAATTTCTTGACTGCAACATGGGAGGAGTTATTAGCCCTCACCCCTAGCCCCTCTCCCATGGGGAGAGGGGAACAAGAAACTAATTTGATTTCTCCTCTCCAAGAGGAACAGGGAACTCAAGCTTTATCTCTGCCCCCCTCTCCCTCTGGGAGAGGGGTTGGGGGTGAGGGATTAGAATCTCTCGTCAATGAAGCATTATCTCTCCATCAAATCTATCCCAATCTCCTCCGTGAATCCCACGATCGCGGGATTCTTGCGTCAGTGAAATTGATGCAACAGGACTATCGGGCGGCGAAGGAATCGGCGGAAGCGGCACTGGCGCTATATGCCCAAGGGGAAGCGCTGCAACTGTCTAACCTTGCACCTTCGCGGCGCTATGGCTATGCCAAATATGAGCTTTGGTTGGCACGAGCTTTGGAGGGATTGGGCGATCGCCCCTTCGCGATCGCCAGACTAGAGGGTGTGCGCGATCGCTGGCTCCGTGAGCAACATCCCTATGACGCGCAGATCTATGTGTCAGTTTTGGAGGAGCTGCGATCGCTTTACACTGCGTCAGGTTTATATTTGGAAGCCTTTGAGACTAAGCAACATCAGCGATCGGTGGAGCAGCAGTACGGGCTGAGGGCTTTCATCGGTGCGGGGACTTTGAATCCAAAGCGGGAAAGAACTAATTTCGATATGTATGCGAATGTTGCGGAACAGTCCGACAAAATCGCACAGGAGATTGAAGCTTCGGGGCGGATGCTGGATGTGGAGAAGTTGGTCGATCGCATTGGTCAGGCGCGATTTCCCTTGACAGTGATTCATGGGGATTCGGGGGCAGGAAAAAGCTCGATCCTTAGTGGCGGCTTGGTTCCTGCGTTACGGACTAAGGGAACGATTGATGGGCGGAAGGTTTTAGTTTTTGCGATCAAAGATTATAAAGATTGGAGTAGGTCGGTCAAATATAAGTTACAAAAATATTTTGGCGATCGCCGTCCCGATCTCGACCCGATTCAACATTTCAAGCGGAATATTGATGAGAATTATTTGACGGTGTTAATTTTCGATCAGTTTGAGGATTTCTTTTTTAAGAAGGAAGATTTTCGCGATCGCTTGCCGTTTTATAAGTTCCTCAAGGCTTGTTTGCATACGGATTTTGTGCGGGTGGTGTTGTCGCTGCGGGAGGACTATCTGCATTATTTGTTGGAATGCGATCGGGCTGTGGATTTGGAAAAGGTGGAGAATGATATTCTCGGTAAGCAGGTGCGGTACTATTTGGGGGATTTTACGCAGGCGCAGGCGCGACAGGTGATCGAGGCGTTGACTAGGCGATCGCAGTTACGTTTGGAGCCTGAGTTAATTGATCGCCTTGTGACGGATTTGAGTGGTGAGCAGTTGCGGATTTTGCCGATTGAGTTGCAGGTGGTGGGGGCACAGTTGGAGTCGGAGGTTCCGCCGATCGCGAATCTGCGTGAGTATCTTGCCTTAACTGGTGATACGCATCGGAAGCCGAGTGAGGTGTTGGTGGAGCGGTGGTTGGAGAATGTGGTGCGGGATTGTGGGGTGGGGAATCAGGTGTTGGCGGAGAGGGTGTTGTATGCGTTGACGGGGAATGAGGAGAAGCGTCCGCAAAAGACGCAAGCGGAGCTTGCGGCGGAGTTGTTGGGGGAGGATTCTGGTGATGGTTTTGGGGTTCGATCCCCCCTACCCCTCTTGCAAAGGGGGGCTTTGGATTCTTCTGATAGTTTAGAGGTTAGATCCCCCTTACCCCCCTTGCAAAGGGGGGCTTTGGATTCTTTAGGAAGTGTAGATAACTCAGTCCCCCTTTCTAAGGGGGATGCCGAAGGCAGGGGGATCGAACCTCTCAACGAAGCAGAAAATCTCTCGCTGGTGCTAGCGGTTCTGGTTGGTTCTGGGCTTGCTTTTCGGGTGAGTAGTTCGCCTGATGACCGCTTTCAGTTGATTCATGATTATTTGGTTAGCTTTATTCGCAAGAAATATGTCTTCGGCATGGCGGAAGAGTTGCGGATGACCAAAGAACAATTGCGATCGGCTCTAGAAGCAAAGGAGAAAGAACTGCAACGTGCCGAAATTGCCGAAATCGAAGCGGTGAGCATCACCTGTGAGGCTTATTGGCTAGCTCATAAGGAGCTAGATGCAATGGTGGCAGGATTAAGAGCCGCAAAGCGCATCCTCGATCCTGATATCCGCAAGATTGTTCCTAACTATATTGAGGGTAAAACCTTTGGGCGATTGTGGGAAGTTATTTATAACATTCACGAAGCTAATCGTCTTGAAGGTCATAGTAATTGGGTTATGAGTATTACATTCTCCCCCGATGGCAAAATTATTGCTTCTGGGAGCGATGATAAGACCATCAAGTTATGGAATCTCTCTGGGAAAGAACTGTGCATACTCAAAGGACATATTTACGGGGTTAAGAGTATTGCTTTTTCTCCTGATGGCAAAACTATTGCTTCTGGCAGTTACGATAAGACAATTAAACTATGGAATCTTGCTGGGAAAGAACTATGTACGCTCAAAGGTCATAGCTATGGGGTTAAGAGTATTGCTTTTTCTCCTGATGGCAAAACTATTGCTTCTGGCAGTTACGATAAGACAATTAAATTATGGAATCTTACTGGGAAAAATTTGTGTACACTCAAAGGTCATAGTAATAGAGTCATGAGCATTGCTTTTTCTCCTGACGGCAAAATTATTGCTTCTGGGAGCGATGACAAGACTATCAAATTATGGAATCTTTCTGGAAAAGAACTATGTACCCTCAAAGGTCATAGCTATGGAGTGAAAAGCATTGCTTTTTCTCCTGATGGCAAAATTATTGCTTCTGGGAGTTATGATAACACGATCAAATTATGGAATCTTGATGGGAAAGAATTGAATACGCTCATGGGACATAGATATGGGGTTTTGAGTGTCGCTTTTTCTCCTGATGGCAAAACTATCGCTTCTGGCAGTTATGACAAAATGATAAAGTTATGGAGTATTGATGGCAAAGAATTACAAACCATCGTAGGACATAGTAATTGGGTTTTAAGCGTCACTTTCTCTCCTGATGGCAAAATGCTCTCTTCTGGTAGCTCTGACAATACAATCAAATTATGGAATCTGAATGATGATAAAAAACTGCGTATGTTCAAGGGGCATATTAATTGGGTTAGAAGCGTAGCTTTTTCTCTCAATGGACAATCAATTATCTCTGGGAGTGATGACAACACAATTAAATTATGGAATCTTGACGGGAAAGAAAGGTTTACACTTACAGGGCACCGAAATGGGATTAGGAGCGTCGCTTTTTCTCCTGATGGTAAAACTATTGCCTCTGGTAGTTCTGACAACACAATTAAATTATGGAATCTTGACGGGAAAGAAATATGTACACTTACAGGGCATCGAAATGGGATTAGGAGCGTCGCTTTTTCTCCTGATGGTAAAACTATTGCTTCTGGTAGTTACGACAACACAATCAAATTATGGAATTTGAATGGTAAGCAACTGTGTACATTCACAGGGCATAGTAATTGGATTTTGAGTGTGGCATTCTCTCCCGATGGTAAAACTATCGCTTCTGGTAGTGATGATAATACAATCAAATTATGGAATCTTAACGGTCAAGAATTAATTACTTATGAAGGACATAGCAATGGGATTAGAAGTGTAGTTTTCTCTCCTGATGGTAAAACCATCGCTTCTGGTAGTTATGACAACACAATCAAATTATGGAATCTTAACGGTCAAGAATTAGTCACACTATCAGGGCACAGTAATGGGATTAGGACTGTAGCTTTTTCTCCTAATGGCAAAATTATCGCTTCTGGCAGTTCTGACAACACAATTAAATTATGGAATCTCAATGGTAAAGAAATAGGCATGTTAACGGGTCATAGCAATGCAGTTTTGAGTATTGCCTTTTCTCCTGATGGCAAAACCATTGCTTCTGGCAGTTCTGACAACACGATCATACTATGGGATATAGACTACGATCGCGCAATTTCTGAAGCCTGCGATTGGCTACGCCCTTATCTCATCAATAACCCCAATGTTTCTGAAAGCGACAGACAACTTTTGGGAAGTAAAAAGTAGAAAGTAAAAAGGGAAAAAATTGATTTTGGTCAAATTGTGAGGAGCGAGATCTCCGACTTTTTCTGTGTAATTATAGACTCACCTTACGCAGATAGAAAATCCAGAGATTTGATTTAGATAAAAGAGTCTGAGAATGTATACTGAAACAAAGTTTGAACGTAATTGCTTCATCGAAACTAAACCAAGAGTAGCACATAGG
>JBIKYZ010000204.1:0-9233 GCA_044354985.1 Pseudanabaena sp.
TGACAATTATTGGCATAATGGGTTTAGGGATAATGATTTGTTTTCGGTTGAAAGTTGAAACTCTCATTATCCCTTTTCGCTTAATCCCGCTCTTTCTTTGCTTCAATCTTGTCCAAAGTCCAAAAAAATAAGTAAGACAGTCGGCGCTTTGCGCCATCCATACTATCATTTTCGGCAGATTTTGATATGAACAGCTTAAAGCCTAAGGGACAGGCAAACCAAACCTTCAACTCGCTCGATATGGCACAATGTGAAAAACCCAATTAGATTTTGTACAATTTGAGCCTGTCCAGTATGATTTCCCATAATAATATTGCCGAATTAATTAGCGCTGCTTTGCCCAATGCCAAAGTTCAAGTTGAAGATCCTAATCATGATGGTCAACACTTTTCTGCGATCGTGGTTGCAGAGCAGTTCGAGGGCTTATCGATGATTAAGCAACATAAACTGGTGTATGGAGCAATTCAGGAGCATCTCGATACTGGAGCTATCCATGCATTACAGCTAAAAACTTATAGCCTTTCTCAGTGGCAAAGTATGCAGGTTCAAGTTCTATAAGAACAAAGAAATGATATTTAGATAATTCCTGAATATCATTTCTTTACAGTTTTTTGTGGGACGTGGTTTACAGCAGATAGGCTTCATTCACTAACTAAAAGGTAAGTGGCAGTATTTCTCATTACTAATTTCAGCAGATAGAGTTTAGGAGATTTATCATCCTAACTATGGCTAAGTAGTTGAGCATGGGTCACTTTTACTTGGAACTTACAAATGAAAAATATCCTAGAGAGATAGAATGAATCCATCACAAACCAAAAAACCTAGATTTAATTCAGCATTTCAACGTCTAATGTCAGTGCATTGGTGGATGGCTGGATGTTATTTGATCCTATTTATTGGCGGCACTGCTATGGCTAGACTTCCCAGAAGTGAATTTCGAGGGATGCTCTATGATTTCCATAAATCGATCGCAGTGCTATCAATTGCGCTTCTAGTTTGGCGCATTGCTACTCTGATTCAAGTAGTACTGAAAAAATACATGAGTCGGCTGCCAAAGATATCAACTGTATGGATTCGGAACTTTGTGCTTCATACTGCGATGTATGTGTTTATGCTGCAAGTACCGATCACTGGCTTTTTCTTCTCTAACTCATTTCGTGCAAATAATGTCAAGTTCTTTGGATTAGGCTTGCCAGATATTTTCCCTCAAAACAAAGACATGGTAGAGATTGGTCGCTCTCTTCATTTCTGGTTAGCCTACGCTTTTTTGTCGCTTATTCTGTTGCATTTAATTTTTCAATGGAAAGTAGCTAAAGCAAATTGGCGAAGATTTATAGGCTTTATTCAACCAAAGGTCAGCAAGTAAGACCGAAACTCGAATGATATAGCTCTATAAGCAAATAGCCTTGCCGCCCGCTTAGCGGGCGGCAAGGCTATTTGCTTATAGAAAGTTGCTAAAAGATGGATGCAAAACAACTGCACTCAAACTAACTGATTACGAACTGCAAAAACTGCTGCTTGTACGCGATCATTTACGCCGAGTTTGTTCAAGATGCTATTGACATGAGACTTGATTGTGTTAAGACTGAGGTATAGTGACGAAGCTATTTGCGGATTACTTTGCCCTTCAACAATCCTTGAAAGCACTTCAAATTCTCTTTCTGTTAGTTTAAAACGATAGGGAGCAGGGGCTTGGATGCGGGAAGTTTTAGGTGAAGACATAATTGTTATTCCTTAAAATTTAGAAGTTTGTAAAATGGAGTGTTGGCAATCATTGGGCTTCAGTTTTCTTCGCCACAAGTTTGCCATCTTCCATATAGACAATGCGATCGGCGACATCCAAGATACGGTTGTCGTGAGTCACCATCAAAATCGTGCAGCCTTGTTCTCTTGCTAGTTTCTGCATCAAAGTTACGACTTCTCGACCAGACTGTTTGTCCAAGGCGGCTGTTGGCTCATCGGCGAGGATGATTTTAGGATGACTGATCAAAGCACGGGCGATCGCAACTCTTTGCTTTTGTCCACCAGAGAGATTCTCAGGATAATAGTCAATTCGTTGCTCTAAACCGACAATGCCGAGGATTTCTCTAGCCCGATCGCGTCTTTCTGGGCGGGAATAGGTTCCTTGGACTTCTAATCCCATCATCGCATTCTCGATCACAGTTAGAGAACTATGTAAATTATGAGCTTGAAAGATATAGCCGCAGGATCTTCGCGAGTTCAAAGCAGTGCCCTTAGGTGCGCCGACTAGTTCAGTATCAATAATTTTGAGGCTGCCAGATTGGGGCGATCGCAACCCGCCCATGAGAGACAGTAGGGTGGTTTTACCAGATCCAGAGGGACCAGTCAGGATCACAATCTCACCACGATCAATTGAGAGATTAATGTCAAATAGAACTTGTTTTTGGAGTTCATCTTTACCAAAGAAGTGATTCAAGTTTTCAACAGAGATCGCCTTTAATATTGTTTCTCTGGGAGATTGAGCGATGGTTGATAGAGATTCGTTGATTTGCATAACTATCCTAAATTCAAAAAATGTCCGCAGGATCGGCGGACTGAACTTTTCTGATTGCAATCAGTCCTGATACGCCACACATAACCAAGGTGAGGAAAAACACAAAAGAGAACCGTGCGAACGTCATCGCGATCGGCAAAGCTGCAACGTTCTGAATCAAGGCATACTGGGCAAGCGCTAAACCCACCCCTGGGATAAATCCTAATATGGCAAGGATCATTGCTTCTTCTAAGACAATAAAAACGATGAAGCGATCGCCATAGCCCATCGCCTTAAAGGTGGCATATTCCGCAAGGTGATCGTTAACATCAGTAGATAGAATCTGAAACACAATCACAATGCCGACCACAAAAGCCATTGCTGTACCGAAGCCAAAGACGACACCGATAGGAGTTGTTTCACCCCAGTAAGCCAATTCATAATCGATATATTCCTGCTTAGTGGAGGCGATCGTATCTTTAGGTAGAACCGCTTTAATATCTGCTAGAACTTGTTTAACATCAGATCCATCCTTTACTTTCACTAGTCCTAGGGTGATCTGCCCTGCCGTGCGTTCAGGGAAAAACCTCAAAAAGTTCTCTTGACTGGTAATTAGAGTGCCATCTGTCGCAAAGGAAGCACCCAAGGAAAATAATCCTGCAACTCTGATGGAACGGCGCTCAATTTCGGTAGTAACCATCTTGCCATTTTCTACTGCTGCGACAACATTCTCATATTTACCTCTAGCTTTGCGGTCAAACAAAAAAGTATCTGGCTGCTTGAGTTTATCTAAGTTTTTATTTACTTCAGGAAAGTTTAAAGCTGGTCTTTCCACACTCTGCCCCACCAAAGTGAGTTGGGTCTTCAGTCGTGTTTCAGGATTTCTCCAAACTACAGTGGAAATGTAAAGTGCATCCGCAGAGGCGACATTAGGTATATCTTGAACTTGATAAATACGGCGGCGGGGTAAGGTGTTTGCCAGAGACAAATCTCGATATTGAGCGCTCCGAATCACAATATCAGCATCCATACTCCGATTAAGTAAGACATTGCCATCAAAAAGTGCAGCTTGGATTCCCATCTGAGCAAACATAAGTAAATCAGCAAACCCAATTCCTGCGATCGCCACAAATAATCTGCCTTTTTTCTTGGTTAATTGTTTCCATCCAATCGGAGTACGTTGAGTGAAGCTCTGCCAAAATCCCTGTTTAGGTCTTACTTGTGGTGCTTCTAGTAATGGAACTTTGGGTTCTTCTTGCTCAGGCAAAATTAAAGTCATAGTTGAATCTCTCCTGTTACTTGGAGATTGGTCAATGATCTCACTTGGCTGGCTGAATCAGGATCGAGTTTTACCCTTACTTCCACAATTCGCGCATCAATATTTGCTGATGTATCGGAATTCACAACATTCTGACGTTGCACCCTCTTGCCAATTTCGATTACTTCACCTGTAAGCGCCTTGGGCAGACTATCGCCAAAGAGTTTCACCATTTTTCCGTTCTCTACTTTGACAATATCGCCTTCAAACACTTCTAGAACCGCCAGCATCTGATTGGTTTGTCCGATCTCGACAATGCCATTACTAGAAACTAATTCTCCAGCGCGGGTATTTACTTCTATTACCACGCCTGCTTGAGGTGTTCGCACATAGGCTAAATCTAGTTGCGCCTTGGCTTGTTGCACCGATGCGATCGCTCGATCTACCTGTGCTTGCGAGGCAAAGATATCCACAGTGCGAACTTCAGAAATTCTGTCTAAAGTAGATTGGGCTTCATTTAATTCAGGCGATCGCGTAGTTTGAATACGATTAATGACGGCTTGAGCTTCTTGTAAATTCCTTTGAGCTACCGCTAAAGCCAATCGCTTACTATCCCGCAGCGAGGCATTGGTTGCCCCCTCGGTATAGAGCATCTCATAGCGTTGAGACTCTGTTTGCGCATTTTGCACTTCCACCTGAAGTCTGGCAATTGTTGCTTGTTGGGCTTGAATATCTCCTTCGCGTTGGGCGGCAATACGAGCGATCGCCGCTTGCTGGGAATTAATTTCTCCACGTTTTGCGCCAGACTTGACTACTTCTAAATTTGATAGAGCCACTTTTACCTGCTCTTCGGCTTCGGCTAAAGACGCTTCAAGGCGATCGCGACTATCCAAAATCGCCACAACTTGACCCACTTTAACCGTATCACCTTGTTTGACCAAAAGTTTTTCTACGCGACTATTGCCGCCACTGGATGACGAAGGCGCAGCAAGTTTAATTACTTTGCCCTGTGGCTCTAAATACCCCAAAGCTGTAACAGTCTTGGCTTTAGGTGCAGCATTTTCAGTAGGTTGAGCTTGTGAACTAGGAGATAGCGATCGCCACAAGGTAAACGTACCGAATGTGCCGAGGAGTATAAGAGGCAAGATTACAAAAATCTTTTTGGGAATTTTAGGGGTGTTTGCTACCTGCATATTACAAGCTCCTTACTGAACTTTATCAAAAGACTTAACTAAACGGTTTAGTTTAGTTTATTTGTTAATAAACTAAACGATGTAGTAAACTTGTGTCAAGTACCTCTCTAAACTTTTTTATTTATGGAATCTCCCAAGCCTTCGCAGCCCAATCGCCCCGAAAAAACTGTAGCTATCTTAGATGGAGCGATGCAGGTTTTTTTAGAGCAAGGCTATGCTGGGACGACGATGGATAAGGTTGCATCAGCAGCGAGAGTGTCAAAACCGACTCTATACAATCACTTTCAGGATAAGGAAGCGTTATTTAATGCTTTGATGGAGAAACTAGTCCTTGAAAAAGAATGGGCAAAATGCCCCTTAGATTTGCTAAATATATCTTCAGAACCGCCCAATATTGTCTTAAAACGTATAGCTAACGAAGTCCTAGACAACTGTATTAGATCTTCTGAACAGATAACTTTTATCCGCCTTGTGATTGGTGAGTCTGGTCGTTTCCCTGAATTGAGTAGGTCATTTGTCACTAATATGGATAAGCCGATTATCGGTGCTCTCACTGGGTATTTTGCGAGCCAAAATATACCTATTCCTGATGTGGCTGCTCGTATGTTTATGGGTACGTTGATTTTCTATGTGATAACGAGTGAGATGATGGGAGGAAAAGATATTATTCCAATCGAGCGTGATTATTTGGTGGATAATTTGATTAATATGATTATGAAGCAAAGCGCATAGTAGTGAGTAAGAAATTAACAAAAAAGCTTAGCTACTTTTTTTATTAGGCGATCGTGTTTTTAGTGAGTAAGATATCTCTTTGGTAATTCCTTTAAAAATCTCCCAATCTCGACTTAATAATCAAATCAATATTTTGCCATTCTTCAATACTGGATTGAAACAATGTCAGATGTTTTTGCGAAGCCAATTGCAACTTATCTTCAATCTTGTAATATGGGTCACGTTGGTTTGCCGATGGGTCTGTCAAATAATATTCAGCTATGGCAGTATTGAAGGAAAACCATAGACAATATACTAAGTAGCAATAGCTATCATTTCCCAATTTTCCGAGAGATTTTTCTATTGCTGAAGCAATTCTACCAAACTCTTCTTCTGCCTTGGAATTAGCCAATCCGATTTCGCATACTAGATCATAATTTAGTTCAGAATATTTATTTTTGGCTTTAGTCCAGAATCTATTAAAAAGTTCATCGGGATGCACTTTTTTTGAATTTTCTTGATTATTGATGATTCTACAAATAGAAGCTATAAGATCATCAATTGCAAAATAAAGGGTGTAAATTTTGGCTTTATTGATCATATTTATTCGCGCCTAGCTAATTATGAGCTTCAGGCAATTGAACTACATTGCCTGCGATGATTTGCCATTGACCATTTAGGATCGCCCAAGTTCTTCCATATCGATAGTTGTCATGAAAAGATTGACCATTCATAGTGCCTCTAATTTCTGCCTTAACGGTTACAGTAGCTAAATTTTCAAAAGTTTGAATGATTTGGTCAGTGAAAGTGATGCTGTGGAAGATGACTAATTTATTTCTATACGCTTCTAAATCATCAGATTTGGACGCTACAGATCCATCTAGAAAAACGAACTGCAACTGATTAGAAATTAGTTCGTCGAGTGTATTTACATCATTAGAGAGTTGAGCTTTGCGGAGGCGCTCTTCCAGATCTTGAATTATTTTTTCCATATTTATTGCCATATCGATATTTTTATTCTGACTCATAATTTTTCCATATCGCCAACTAATCCCCACTATTAAATTCTCTAAATACAACCAAAAGCTGTGGTGCACGCTGAGCGTACACCACAGCTTTTGGTTATATTTTTTAATTATGCCTAGCTACTTACATCAAAAAATCTCTACTATAATCAAAACAATCCAAACACCAGTTCAGGAGACAACCATCATGGTCAGTCAAATCAGCAAACCTGAAATCATCTACCCTGACAGCGATGGTAAGCCAATGGCGGACAATACCAAACAGTTTGAACTCATCGTTGAAATCAAAAAAGGCTTAGATCTACTCTATATCAACGAACCTAACATTTTCATTGCAGGCGACCTTTTCTGGTATCCCATCCAAGGACAGCGCAAAATTGTCACGGCTCCCGATGTCATGGCGGTTTTCGGTCGTCCCAAAGGCGATCGCGGATCTTACAAACAATGGGAAGAAGAAAACATCGCTCCTCAAGTCGTCTTCGAGATTCTCTCTCCCAGTAACGATCGCATTGAAATGAGCAAAAAGCTTCTCTTCTTCGATCGCCACCAAGTCGAGGAATATTACCTCTATGACCCCGAAACCAACTTTCTCGACATCTGGATTCGTACTAGTGAAGGACTAGAACCGATCGCCCAATCCGATAACTGGATAAGTCCTCGCCTCGGAGTCCGCTTTGACACATCCACAGGTCGCCTCCAACTCTACAAACCTGATGGTACAAAATTTTACTCATACATCGAGGTCAATCAATTACTAGAGCAAGAACGCGATCGCGCCAACCAAGTGACTCAAAAACTCGCTGAAGCCCAAGCTTTATTACAGCAATATCGCGATCGCTTTGGTGAATTGCCTAGTGGCTGATAGTTTTAATGGGAATTAATTTCCTCATTGTAATAAAAATTGCAAGTTGTTTTCAAGCGATCGCTTGTTTGAGTTAGTAAGAAACCAACAAAAAAGCAGTCTGATTGAAGAACTGCTTTTTTATTAGGCGATCGCTTTTCCTAGTGAGTAGGGGATACATACTTAAGCCACGGCAAAACCTGTATATTGCCTCACGTCTGGCTGATGAAACCCTAAGACAATATCTGATTTAGGAATACCAGCTTCGACCAAATCATTAGTCACACCATATTCCGTACCATCTCTCTGTACCCACACTAACCCATCTATAATTTCCACATGGATAAGGCAACCATGTACCCGCCGCTTATCCCGCTCCCAGCCGACCGAAATAATCATGTACTGATCGGTCTCCCGATCAAACGCCGCCTTATTTTTAGCATCAACATTCGCATAATCAATATGCAAATATTGACTCAAAACATCACAAATAATCTGCCGATAAGCCACTAATTTATCCATTTCACTACTACCTCACGTTCAGAATTAAAAACAAGAAGATTGACAATACCTTTATCCAACAAAAGTTTGCCAATCGGTTCTTCAAACAACTCATTAAAAACAGGCTCACGCACTCCCAGATACAGCTTACGATCTGGCTCAGTTAATTCTAAAACATTTTGATATAAAACATACTGCCCGATCGCATTTTTGAGGTCTTCAAGCTCTGAATTCCCTACAAAACTTTTGATCTCAATCGCCACTTTCTGCCCATGTTTCTCTGCCGCCAAAAACTTCTCTGCACCTATATCCACAAACATATCCTTCTTCCCGATTTTCAACGACAAAGGATCGTGAGTAATCGTCCAACCATCGGCAATTAGAGCATTTTTACATTGATCGTGATAGATATCTCTTGCTGGCATTTTAGTTTTTAATATATGATTGAATTTAAGGTTGAATTTAAGATCGATAAATAACGATCGCGATCGCTATGGAAGTGATAAAGATTGCAGATCTCGATTCTAATTGTAGGCTGTTTTTAAGCGATCGCCTTTTCGAGTGAGTAAGCAAACAAAAAAGCAGCCTGTTTGACGGACTGCTTTTTTATTAGGCGATCGCGTCCCCTAGCGAGTAAGAGAATAATTTTGATGCTGCCAAAACTGTAAAAGGGCGATCGCTTATTCTCTTGTGCATATCCACAGAAAAAGCAAGGAAATATGTCAAAATATTAGCAAGTAAAGGAGTCAAGCTATGATGACTACCAAAGAAAAGCTAATCCAAGAAATAGAGTGATCGCCAGACTTCGTTATAGAGGAACTTTTTGATTTCTTGTTACTAGCTAGAGTTAAGCATCATCGCCAACAAGAAACCCATAAGCCATTTTGGATGTTTATTGAGGAACTCATTTCTGACATTCCTCAAGAGGTGTTAGATACCATGCCTACGGATGGAGCGGAGCAGCACGATCATTATCTTTATGATTCTCCTAAGCTTTCTTACGAATCATAAACACGAATCATGGAAGTAATCTTTGGTGATACTTGCTATTGGATAGCTTTCCTTTTCCCAAAAGATCAGTGGCATCAAAAAGTGATGAACGGTTATCTATTAGTGCGTTTGGTGTTGAGATCGCCATAATGATCATCCTCTTATCGTGGTTATATTTTATATCGATGATCGCTAAATCTACGGTGTAATCGCCTATTTA
>JBIKYZ010000452.1:0-2721 GCA_044354985.1 Pseudanabaena sp.
GATATCAAACCTAGGCTATGGTTCAATTTATTGAACTTATAGCTTTTGTATTTACCTATGGATTGAAGTACAGAAATAAATGTGAAGTTGCTTCTATACCTTGCTTTTGTTTCCCGACAGATCTAATTTAAAAATGCTTCCTCTGGAACTATTGGATTTACCTAATTTGCGTAAATTGGACATTAGTGGCAATCCTTTAGAAAGCATTCCTGATGTTGTGTCACAAATACAGCATTTAGAGGAGCTTATTTTAATTCGTGCAGAGTTAACTGAAATCCCAGATGCGATCGGCAACTTAGCCAATCTCACTCAGCTTGACCTCAGTTCCAACCAAATTACGCAGATTCCCGATGCGATCAGCAACTTAGCCAATCTCACTCAGCTTTACCTCAGTTCCAACCAAATTACGCAGATTCCCGATGCGATCGGCAACTTAGCCAATCTCACTCAGCTTTACCTCAGTTCCAACCAAATTACGCAGATACCAGATGCGATCAGCAACTTAGCCAAGTTGAAATATTTAGATTTGCGTGGCAACCCAATTAGTATTCCTCGTGATCTTCTAGCTCCACCAGCAAGAGATCCTCGACCTTCTGCACGTCCAATTCTTGACTATTACTTCCGCATCCAAGATCCCAAGGAATCCACCCAAATCTATGAAGCAAAAATCTTGATAGTTGGTGAAGGTGGTTCGGGCAAAACTAGCCTCGCAAACAAACTGATTGACGCTGATTATGAACTTAAACCTGAAGCTGAAGACATCTCCACACAGGGCATCGATATTTTGCAATGGGAATTTACAGGACGCAATCAGCAAGCCTATAAAGTGAATATTTGGGACTTTGGCGGACAGGAAATCTATCACCAAACCCATCAATTTTTCCTCACCGAGCGCTCCCTCTATCTGTTAGTTGCCGACAGCCGCAAAGAAGACACCGATCATTACTTTTGGTTACAATTAATCGTAATTGCTCAACCTAGTAAAATCAACAAAAAATGACCATCAAAAAGTTGGTTTCACCTCTATTTCTCCTATATATTGGTAGATTATCATTTATTTAATGAGAATAGTGTCATTTAGTCGATTTTTTAGACGGTTTTTTGGCTGAAACCCTTATTCTCTCTAGGTTGAGCAATTACAATTAATCCGCTTACATGGCAAAGATAGCCCCGTGCTATTGATGCAAAACGAAAAACAAAACCGCACCTGCAACCTCAATCTCCGAGAACTCCGCGCCGAATTTGAACAGCTCAGAACACCACAAAGCATCAACCTCGCCGACAATCGTGGACTAGCAGAAATCAAAGAAACTATTCAGCGCAACATCGAAGATCTACTACCCAATGGCATTCCTTTCCCCAACTCATGGCTGAATGTTCGCTATGCCCTCGAAAATGACGGGCGCAACTATATCTCTTACGGTGAATACGAATCGATTTGTCGATTACACAAAATTAGCGATCCTCAAGAGATGCTAGATATCAGCGACTTTCTGCATCGACTCGGCATCTGTCTCCATTTCCAAAAAGACGCAATCCTCCGCCATCGCCTCATTCTCAAACCCAACTGGGGAACCGCCGCCGTTTACAAAATTCTGGACAATGCGAAGGTCAAAAAAGAACTCGGACAGTTTTGTGATGCCGATCTACAAAATATTTGGCGAGACAGGCAATATGCGAATATGCGCCACGAACTTCTGCAATTGATGAAGGAGTTTAAAGTCTGTTACGAAATCCCGCACCATAAGGGTAACTACATTGCTCCTCACCTCCTCCAAAAAGATCCTCCCAATTATGATTGGGATACTAGCCAAAATCTGATCCTCCGCTACCGATACAAAATCTTTATGCCCAAGGGGATTTTGAGCCGCTTTATTGTGGAAATGCACCAAAAAATTGAAAATGTCTCCGATCCCGATCGCGCTTTAGTGTGGAAATATGGCGTAGTCCTCAATCGTGGTAACACCCGTGCTGAAATCACCGAACGCACACACGATCGCGAGATTCGGATTCGCCTCAGTGGTTCAGGTCAAAGAGACTTTCTCACCATCATCAACAATGAATTTGAAAAAATCCACGATCGCTTTGAAAATCGCCTAGAGTACGACACCCTCATTCCCTGCAACTGCGCTAAATGTAAAACGCTCACCGAGCCAAATATGTACAAACTAGACGAGCTAAAACGATTTATTGAGCAACGCGAACCAAATATTCAATGCTATATAAGCTTTAAACCCGTCAATGTTCTTCGCCTACTCGACGACTCCATCGATCCTGATCGTGATCGGAAACTTCGCGACATAGGCGATGACATTAGTAGTATTGAAGATAGGCGATCGCGTTCAAAAGATGACTTGCGAGAACGAGAGCCGTATAGCGATCGGCGATCCCACCCTATCGTAAATGTTAATATCAATAACATCAACCAGCAAGCAACCATCATGCCTGAACCTGAGAAGCCCCAGCCCGAAAACTTACCAAAATCCGAGAAAGTGCAACTTCCTTCAGTAATCGCTGCATCAATATCTTTTGGATTTCTATTTTCAACTACAGCTTTTTTGGTACTTGCCTTTGCAGGAATTTTAAATATTACACAGCTCATGTTACGCAGAAGCCTAAAAAGGTTTCAGAGACTGCCATTCCAAGTGAGATTGCTGCAAAGCCTTGATATATAATTTGGATTTGAGAGCGAAGTGATTGAGCTTAGAATTAAGTTTGAGA
>JBIKYZ010000453.1:0-2713 GCA_044354985.1 Pseudanabaena sp.
ATTGCTATACGCTCTTCAAAAAACAATTAGTCGAAATTTACAATGGCTACCTTATTTAGTCGCGATAGTTACCTGCATTTGCTCCAGCCCAATTCTTATCTTACTCCTTTTTTGGTAAGTAAAGCCGCTTTAACTAATGGTAGGATTTTACTGGATGATAGTTTTGACACTTAGCTCCTCGTCCTTTAACCTCTATGGCGCGACAATCTAAATCTACTAATCCTGCTGCATCTTCCCAAGGGACTCTTGGGCTATCTGACTTGCGAAATCGGCTTAATTTTTTGGAGCAAGAAAATGAGAAATTACTTAAACAAATTGAGTCAAATCGTTCTAAATTAAATAAGCTTAACGATAGCATTAAAGACGTGGGGATTCAGATTGCTCAACGCATTGCTCCTTTTCGTCAAAAAATATTGGAACTCGATCGCCAAATCCATGAAGTATTTAAGGAAATCTTCGCTGGTCGAAAGTTGGGAAAGAAATCCCGAAAAGATATTGAGTCAGTTTACTATCATCTCCAAGCGGATGGGCTGATCAGTCCGCAAAAGTTACCCTCTAGCGCTGAAGTAGAAGAAGATGATTCTGATGAAGGGTCGGAATGGAGAGGCTATGAGAGGCGATCGCATCAGGAAGTTATGGAAGATATTGCAAGACCCGATCGAGATGATCTAAAAAAGATTCGCCAGCTTTTTTTGCGCCTAGCCGATCGCTTTCACCCTGACAAAGTTACTGATGAAGTAGAAAAAGCTTTTCGTACTGAGGTGATGAAGGAAATTAATCTGGCTTATCAAAATGGCGATTTGGCTAGGCTGTTGGAAATCGAGAAGCAGCAAGAACTAGAAGCATTAATTGATCGCGATAGTTCCGATGATCTGACCCGACATTGCGCGAAGGTGGAGTCAGAAAATTCTTTTCTGAAGGAGCAACTCGCTACGCTCAAGCAACAACTTAAACTCACAAAGAAAACTCAACAGGGTGAAATGACTGCTGTTTTTAAAAAGATCACTAAATATGGCGGTGATCCTATTGGTGAAGCTCTATTTGAGGTTGAGGCTCATGTCGAAGTCGTTGAACAGCTTCATAAATTTGTGCTTGATTTTCGCGATCGTCGCATCACGATTCAAGAGTTTTTGAGGGGACCTACAGATTTGATGCAGCAGCAAATGACGGAAGAGGAGTTGATGTTAGAGTTTTTATCGCAATTTCAGCGGTAAAACCCAAAAGATAATTGCGGCACGAAGCGGAACAATTATCTTTTATAACTTTTGCATGTCAAGTTTGAGAAAGCGATCCACCGCTTGATACATCCAATAGAGAGGCATCTTCGGATCAGAACTAGTTTTCTGAAATCCTAATGCTCCTGCTAAAGCTGCATAATTGGGATGAATGATTAAAGTGTACATATCCCACAAATTCGGGAAATCTTGCTGCATTCGCTGGAGAGTTTGCTGAGAATCCAGCAAAAGGCTAGGCTGAGATACTTGTCTATATTCACTATCAATCACCCAACTCCTCACAAAAATAGACTGACAGGTTTCATCTCCTGCCAAAGCCATCTGAAAAGGATCAATATCAGAAACTTGACTCAAATGCAGTCCGCGACTGGGAGGCTCAAAAAACTTGATTTCTGATTCCCGTTTAGTAGGATAAAAAGCATAAAACCCTACTGGGTTTTGATTGTCGCTACGGCGCAGTACTCGTAAGCCTGCCGCATATTGACTAGCCCAATCGCGAAGAATATTAGCAATGCGATAGGTGACTGCATCGTTATTGCGATTGAGCCAGTTGTAGTTGCTAGCTAACAAATTTGCGATCGGAATCGCATCACTGCGCGGGTCAAAAGCATCGATCGCAAAGCTTATATTTGAGTCTTGATTATCACTTTTAAGCAGATCTGGCAGTGGTTGAATTTTTACTTGGGTGCAGTTGCCGTCAAACTGCTTTTGAATTAGCCCCAGATCAACCAGCTTATTGAGCATCATCCCCGCCGAGCGATCGCCTCCACGCTCTTTGTCGCTATAAAATACTTCTGCGGCTTCGAGGCAGCTACATTCAACCCATCCTTGAGGAAACAATAATTCTGTAAGTGGTGGTTTCGGGAGTATCTTTCGCGCTTGGCAATCTTTTAAAAATAAGTAGAGCGCTAGTCGCACAAAACAATCGGCTCTGCGCCGAGTCATCCCGATTCGCCGAAGTAGCAGTGATACATAATGCTGTTGGATTGTTTCTGAAAGCCATTGCTCAAGGGCTTCAGGTCGAATTGCTGGCACGCCTAACATAATTAGTAACCAATTAGCTAGAGATCAAGCTTTTTGCATATAGCAACAAGCTATTGGGATTTATTAATTAAATATAGCAAGCTTGTTAAAAAAACTTCGCCCTACTTCGATCTACTTCTATAAACTTCTAGGAGATCGCAGTCTGCTCGATCAAGTCATTCTCATTACAGTGTTAGAGATTGCATGATTAGCTCATGAGTTTTCAGAGAAGCTAATGATTTCAATCTATCAATGCAAATCAGCCTTTCAAAATCTGCTTCGCCCATTAGTAGCCCAATTGGCAGCATGGCAAATTTCTCCTAACCAAGTTGGCTCATCTAGGTAAATAGGTGGAAGGAGGCATAAGAAGACGACGAAGGAAATCAAAATCAATCCAGCTAAGATTGTATGCCCACTCAAACATGGCTACATATAGATACAAATACTTTTTGCGA
>JBIKYZ010000454.1:0-2710 GCA_044354985.1 Pseudanabaena sp.
TGACAATTATTGGCATAATGGGTTTAGGGATAATGATTTGTTTTCGGTTGAAAGTTGAAACTCTCATTATCCCTTTTCGCTTAATCCCGCTCTTTCTTTGCTTCAATCTTGTCCAAAGTCCAATTCAAAAGTTGGATTAACTTGTTCAGCAACATCCTTACCTGCTAAACCGCCAACCACTGAGCCGATCACAGCCCCAACTACTGCACCGACAGGGCCACCAACTGCTCCGCCAATAACTGTCGCTACAGTGCCAGCACCTGCGGCTCCTACACCTGTTCCAACTGGATGCGCTCCTACTTCTCCCGAAATCGGATCGAGATTAGCATCAGTTTGATCAATAATTGTTGAATTTCTATTAGTCATTTGGATTTGTCCCTTAAATAATTTATTTGCGACCTGTGCAAAGCCTCGAAATTGGAAGCTACACTGTACTTCTCAAATAGGCTCTAAGAAGCTCTAACTAGGCGAATCCCATATAGTAAAACCACTGCACCAATGGTTGCTACAATCAGGCTGCCGACTAAGCCGCCACCTGTAGAGACTCCAAAGGTATTGAATAGGAGTCCTCCTAACAACGCACCCACAATACCGACGACGATATCGCCCAAAAGCCCGAAGCCACCACCACGAACAATTTGACCAGCTAATGCGCCTGCCACGAGACCAATCAAAATAAACCAAATGAGTGACATGTAATTTCTCCGTTTATCAATTTGAAAGTTATGTGTGTTAGAGGATAGGTAGTATGAAGCTGTTCCTATCCTCTGATTGGAATTACTGACCTAAGAAGTTTTTGACAGAGTCAATTGCATCTTCAACCTTGTTTCCAGCTTTCTCAGATAGCTCTTTGGTATTTGCCTTAACTTCAGCAGCGCGATCGCCTGCCATTGTCTTGGTTTTCTCAACACCATCATCAATTTTGTTCTTGGCATCTTTAGCCATATCCTTGGCTTTTCCCATATTTTCCTTGGTACCTTCTTTCACATTTTTGGCTAAGTATTTGGCACGATTTTTAGCTTCTTTAGCTAAGTCTTTGGAGGTGTCAGCAATCTTCGGATTACCAATGCTTGCCAATGGAGAGGCGATCGCCTCAGGACTAAAAAATGTCACTTGAAACATCAAAACTAGTGCGAAACCAAAAGCGAAAAGAAGTCCTTTCTTAACTCCATTTAGTAAAGCAGTAACTGGATTGTTAAAGTTATTAGCATTTCCAGAGGCTAAAAGATTAGTCATTTGTTTTACCTGTAAGTTTTGTATGTAGCTTGTGAGTCAAGCACCAAGCTAACAGGTATTTGTTTGATCTCATGCTTGATAAGCGTATAAATTGTATGAATTGTACTAAAACAAAATAAATCTTTACTATATAAATTTCAGTTTTTTTAAAGATTGGCTAAAACAATAAATATCTCATCCAAAATAAAGAATTAGAGGCAATCTACAATTTGTCTCTTTACCTTTCAAGAAATTCAGTACAATTAGGATCTTATTTCTGAAACTATTACTATTAATCTTTGAAAATAAGGGCTTTAGAGCTAAATATCTAACCACACTAATTTAATTGAGATGAAAAAATCTTTTGAGACTGATTTGAAATACCAGCACTAATCAAAATCAATATAATCATATCAATTGTAACAATTTAAATATTAATAAACCATCTTATACAATTTATCCATTTTTTGATGTCTGGTTATACATGATTCATTACATGTAAGTGTGAGACTAGTTGACATTGGTAAATTACTAATACTAATTATATTTATTTAGTAAAGTTTATATTAAGCGCTTTTGGTTAAGCCTATATTCTTTAAAGTAAGTTTAACCATTAATTGATTAACGGAGTAGAATATTATGTTCGGACAATATAAGCGGGCTACAGGTACATTTTCTAATCATCAAAAAGCTGAATTGGCTCTCGGTGAATTGAGAGAGAGTGGGTTTAATATGGATCAAATTTCGATAGTTGGGAATAATGTTGATCACAATTCTGACATTACTGCTGAGAAACAAGTCCAGCATCTTAACAATCTTGATAACAAAGTTGGTGAAGGTGCAACAACAGGTGCTGCATCTGGTATTGCGGTTGGAGGACTAACTGGGCTATTAGTTGGATTAGGACTCGTAGCTATTCCTGGGGTTGGACCTGTGATGTTGGCTGGAGCTTTGGCTACGACTCTGGCTACTACGCTAACGGGTGGAGCGATTGGTGCAGCGGCAGGTGGTCTCGTAGGAGGATTGGTTGGTTTGGGTATTCCCAAAGACCGCGCCAAGGTCTATAGCGATCGCGTAGATCAAGGAGATTACTTGGTGATGGTTGACGGTACAGATCAAGAGATTCGCCAAGCTGAAGCGATTTTCCATCGTCACGGTATCCATGAATGGGGTATTTACGATTCAGATAATGCTTCTACCAGAACAGGTGAGGTCTCTTTGAGATAAGTAACTGACTCAACAATTAAAAGCAATTTCCAAAAAGATTGCGTCGCAATCTTTTTGGAAATTGCTCTACTACATGAACCCTAAACAGACTGTATCAAATTGAGGAATTCTTGCTATGAATAGAAAAATTGCTTTCCTACTACTAAGGAATGAAAAATAAATAACTTATGCATTTTGAGGAATGGCTCTATAGTTCCATTTAGGAAGATATTCATCAAAAACAATAGGTAGATTTTCTTTGAAACCATCCATAACCTTTCTACCCTTG
>JBIKYZ010000031.1:0-28016 GCA_044354985.1 Pseudanabaena sp.
TGACAATTATTGGCATAATGGGTTTAGGGATAATGATTTGTTTTCGGTTGAAAGTTGAAACTCTCATTATCCCTTTTCGCTTAATCCCGCTCTTTCTTTGCTTCAATCTTGTCCAAAGTCCAATGAAGATTGATGCAGTGGTAACTGAGTTGTTACATAGGTTCCATCGTTATTGAACAAATCACAGGAGATTGGAAGACGACTGATATTTTTGTTGCTGCCAATTACAACGATCGCTGATCCTTTGAACAGCTTTTGGTTTGGATCAGGGTTGATTTCAAACTTTTGATCGTGGCTAACGGCAATCACGTTTACGCCATAGTGACCACGCAGCTTTAGTTCTAGAATTGTTTTCCCATCAAACTCTTCAGGAACCATCACTTCGACAATACTGTTATCTGGATCGAGTTCAAAGCGTTCTAAAATGCCTCGTTGAGTCAGCGATCGCGCTAAAGCTCTTCCCATTTCTGCTTCAGGATAAACGACTAGATCCGCACCAACTTTTTTGAGCAAAGTACCATGCACTTCTGACGAAGCCTTGGCTACAACATGCTTCACTCCAGCTTCCTTCACATTAAGTGTAGTAATAATACTCTCTTCTAAAAAATTGCCGATCGCAACAATCACTGTATCAATTTCGAGGATGCCAGATTCTTTGAGCGCGAGTGGATTAGTGGAATCTAATTGGATACAATGCGCCGCTAGGTTATTTGCACGTACATGACTGACACTCTCTTCATCCTTGTCAGCAGCTAAGACTTCATGCCCTAAGCGATCAAGGGTCGAGCATACCGATCGCCCAAATCGCCCTAAACCAATCACGGCAAATTGCTTATTTTCGTGGCGCAGACTGCGAAAAAAGCTCAAAGAAGATATATCCACAAAATTTTCCTGTATTCCTTACGGTGATTTAATTTTACACATTGCTGAAAGCAGAGCGAAGCGCTGTCTTTAGTCGTTCAACCTACCAGCATCGACTCTTGAGGGTATTTAATCAGACTAGGACGGGTATCAGTAAAGATTGCTGCCATCAATAGTAATACGCCAACCCGACCGATATACATCGTGGCAATGATTACAAGGCGACCTGCTGGTGAGAGCGCGGCGGTAATTCCCGTTGATAAGCCAACTGTACCAAAAGCTGAAGTTGCTTCAAACAGGATATTTATAAACCCGATATTGCGATCGGTTAAGGATAGTAACCCAGTCGAACAAATTACTGTAAATAATGAACCCACAGCGACACCAACAGCTTTTAAGATCAGACCATTTGGTACTTGCAGCTTATAAAGATTGATTTGATCTCGCCCCTGCAATGCTGCGCCCGTGCAACTAGCCAAAATCCTAGCAGTTGTGGTTTTAATGCCACCACCTGTGCCTCCAGGGCTTGCACCAATAAACATTAAGGCTATGGTAATAAATATGCCAGTAACAGTCATTTTGCCATTATCAATCGTATTGAAACCAGCCGTGCGCGTGGTGACAGACTGAAACCAAGCACCGATGATCTGATCAAATAGTGGCAATTTACCTAATGTTTCGCTATTACTAAACTCGGTAAACCAGAAAAATATGGTTCCGAATAATAGCAAGACGATGGTTGTACTGGTGGCTACGCAGAAGGTCAAGCTAAAGGAGATGTACTCGCGATCGCGTGAAAATTTTGTCCTTAACCATAGATAGCCTTCCAAAATAACTTGATAGCCAATGCCACCAAAAACAATCAGTAAGCCAATAATGATACTCACCATCGGTTTTTTGACATAGCCCATCAAATTATCAGTGAATAGGCTAAAACCAGCGTTGTTAAAAGCATTGACGCTATGAAAAATTGATTGCCATACACTTTCAGTAAAGCTCATTTTTTGGCTAAATATGGGTATCAAGGCAAATACCCCAGTCAATTCAAATAACATGGTCACGGCAATGATTGACTTAACTAATTGCAGCCCACTCCGAATACCATTTGTATCCAATGCGGACTGCAAAGTCACTTTGTCCCTCAGGCTAAATCTACGTCCAATCAGCAATAAGAGGATAGTAGTTGCGGTCATATAGCCCAAGCCGCCTACTTGAACTAACAATGTCAGGAACAGTTGTCCCCAAAATGAATAAAATTTACCGACATCAACTACAGATAAACCTGTTACGCATACAGCCGAGGTAGAGGTAAATAAAGCGGTGATCAGATCTGACCATGTGCCGTTACTAGATGATATCGGCAACATTAGTAAAAATGTCCCAATTGCTATGACAGCCACAAAGCCAAGACAAATTGTTCTAGCTGGGTTCACGTTGATTCCGCAAATATATCCGTGAGTTACAAAATTAATTCTATAGCGATCGTTGGAAATAGAGACGACACAAAGTGTTGTAATGAAAAACTTACCCCACCCTAGCCCTCCCCTTGCAAAGGGGAGGGAACAAGATTTCTAGTTTTCCCCCTTTGCAAGGGGGAATTAAAGGGGGTAAGTCCGACTTATGTCTTGACAAATAAAGATTAGAGGCGGCGCAAAGCGCCGCCTCTAATCTTTATTTGTGGTTAACCATACCCAAGGACAGGAGGGCAACATTAGATAAGAGTGTTACGATCGCTATTATGCAAATACAGGGTTACAGGGACTGCAACTAATGAAATACTACACATTTGGCAATAATTTTCCCAATGGCGGCGGTGGTGGCGATCGCTGGTCAGGTGTGCGTTTTTGGCTAACTACTATGCTTGTTTTTTGGGCATTTAGTGCGATCGGTCTAGGTTGGTTAGTTAACTCGTTTTTCATCTTGATTGGTTTAGTTACAGTTGTCCCTGTCGTCGCCTTTTTTGGTTTGCAATGGTGGATTAAGCGCAGCATTGTGACGGCAGATTGCCCTATATGCGATACAACTTTTAATGCTTCAAGGACAAGTCAGTTTCAATGTCCTAACTGCGGCGAACCTTTGCAAGAGCAGCAAAATAAATTTGTACGGCTTACCCCACCAGGCACAATCGATGTTGATGTCCAAGTTGTCGAATGAGTCCATCCCCTTGTTTTGGATCATTTTTTAGAAAGGAAAAGGATGCGCGAAGCGCATCCTTTTCCTTTCTAGGTATAAAATACTGTTAGCTCTATATTTAGCGTTTAGCATAGGATGTCACCATGCCCTTGATTGCAACCGATAAGATTGTCAAAGACCTAGAAAAGGCAGGCGCTTTAGCAATGCGCGTTCCCCCAGAAGGCGGATATGAAGGTCGCTACCAACTTAGACTTAAGAATGCAGGTTATGACATTTTGTTCATTTCTGCGCGTGGTTTAGGTGATGTGAATAGCTATCTCACTGGAGTTCATGGTGTGCGTCCTTCTCATCTTGGCAAAACCGAGATTCGCACGTATTTCATCCCGCCAGCGATCCAGTTTCGACTCAATGCTTTACCTCCTAAAGCTAAGGGCTTAGTTGTGTGGCTGATCGAGGGTAAATATCTATCCAAGGAAGAACTTGAGACTTTAAGCCAAATTCCCGATCGCGATCCCAGAGTAAAAATCGTGATTGAAACAGGTAGCGATCGCCAAGTGACTTGGCAACCACTCAAACAAGCAGTTGCTGCTTAGCAAAAAAAAGGGAGTCGCTTTGCGACTCCTTTTTTTCTAAGGAGAGGTTAGGGTGAGGTAATCTTTCGCAAGTCAAAAATTGTTTGAGCGATCGCATCGGTCACATCTTCTAAATTGTTATAAACCTGTTGATTTGTAAATCTCAAAAAGTAAGTACCTTTAGACTTGAGAAATGCTTCTCTTTGAGCATCATAAGCCTGTGCGCCATCCTGAAAATGACTATCACCATCAATCTCGATCGCAAGTTTTAGCTCAGGGGCATAAAAATCTATAACAAATACGTCAATACTGTATTGTCTGCGAAATTTACAGCCTTCAAGTTGCCGCCCTTTTAATACTGACCAGACAATTTTCTCAGCAGGTGGCATATCGTTACGTAGCGATCGGCGCTTTTCTCTTTGCGAGGTCTGATTGTATAGTTCTGTCATTATATGAGAACTTGATGGGTTCTATCAACAAAGCTAATTTACCCCCCTCAATCCCCCCTTGCAAAGGGGGGAGGCTTATTTTCTCTTATTCTCTTGTTCCCTCCCCTTTGCAAGAGGAGGGTTAGGGTGGGGTAAATTACAGGTTCTATCAACAAAGCTAATTTACCCCCCTCAATCCCCCCTTGCAAAGGGGGGAGGCTTACTTTCTCTTGTTCGCTGCTAGGGTGGGGTAAAAAAATTTGATCGCGCCGAGCGCGAAGAGGGGAGGGTAAAGGGGACAAGAGCAGAGGGCAAAAGTGCTAAAGAGCACAGGGCTAAGTTAGTCCTGGCGCGAAACTAATAACTCGAAAACCGACATCGTAGCTGCGATCGTCGAGATTGTAAGAGTTGCGACACGCAGAACGGCAATTAACAGGATTGCTGATCCAAGAGCCGCCGCGCAGTGGATGTAAAGTTTTATTGCCTTCTTTGTTTTTTGCGTCTATCCATGCGCTGCCATCCGTCGGCGCTCCTTCATAATTGCCATGCCAATCATCTTCACACCATTCCCACAGATTGCCGTGCATATCGCATAGTCCAAATTCATTAGCTACCTCAAAATAATCCACTGGTGTTGTTTGATTGCGATATTCGCCTTTCTCACCCATTCCATAAACATATTCACCGTTATAATTGGCTAGTTCTGTGGATATCGTCTCACCAAAATGAAATGGCGGATAAATCTTCTTGCCCCCCTCTCCCTTTGGGAGAGGGGCTGGGGGTGAGAGCATGGCACGACAGGCATATTCCCATTGCGCTTCACTCGGTAAACGATATTCTCTCCCTGTTAATTCACTCAACTTCTTACAAAATGCTTGCGCGTCTTCCCAGCTAACTGTTTCCACTGGTCGCGATGCACTATCAGGCTTATCTTTAAATCTCGATGGATTCGTACCCATCACCGCCTCATATTGCGCTTGTGTTATCGGATATTTCCCCATAAAAAATGCTGGCACATTTACTAGATGTTGCGGACGTTCATCTGCATTAGAATTCTGTTCATCTTCTGACGCGCCCATAACAAATGAACCACTGGGAATAGACACCATTTCGATGCTGACGGATTTACTGAGGGTTTCTGTGTAAAAGCGAGCTTTGTTTTTATGGCGGCGGATAACGAGGGTGGTGGTCATGGGGTGACTCCTAGAGATTCAAAAATATCTTGACGCAAGCGGTAGGTATCGCCATGTTTTAGATGGGCTTGCCAACTTTGGAGTGATTTTTTAAAGGCGATCAGATCAATTTTGCCTTGTTCTAGCTCTTTCTTTTGTTTTTTAAGACGCACTCGGGCGCGGCGCAAATTTGCTGTGCGGATTTTGATGCGGTTTGGCAATATCCGAAAGCCGACAAAATTAACACCGATGCGGGTGGCCGTGATTTGGGTTTTGATGGGATGCAGTTTTAGGCGTAATGAGTTTAGATATTCAACGATCGCCATTTGCGCTTCTTGGAGAAAGTAGCGATCATCAGCAAATAGGGCAAAGTCATCAACGTAACGCAAATACTGTTTGATCTTGAGTTGTTCTTTGACAAAATGATCGAAGCCTGACAAGTAGATATTGGCAAACCATTGACTAGTCAAATTGCCAATTGGCAAGCCTCTTTTGCGCTCTACTGGGGTCAACAAATCATCGTTCGGGAAATAGTCAGGAATGCCTTCTTGGTCGTTACCGTTATCAATAATTGCATCGATCAGCCAAAGTGTATCAGGACATTGAATTTTACGGCGGATTAAGGTTTTCAGGATTTCGCGATCGATGCTAGGGAAGTATTTGCGGATATCGCATTGCAAAACATAGTGGCTCGATCGCGCAAAGCTGGTAAATCGCTCTAGGGCGCGGTGAGTGCCATAGCCAACCCGATTGGCATAGGTGTCATGAATCAAAGTTTTCTCAAAAATTGGCATGATCACTCCACAAAGAGCGTGATGAACTACACGATCGCGATAAGGCGCAGCCGAGATTAATCGTAATTTTGGTTCGTGGATTTTGAAGGTGTTATAAGCCGCAGGTTGATAGGTTTTGGTTTGTAATTCTTGTTGAAGTTGGATTAGTTCATTTTCAAGGTTGTAATTGAAGGAAAGTACATTCTCGCGAAATCGCTTTCCTTTTTGGGCTTGACGCGCTGAATGTAAAAGGTTCGCAAAACTAGTAATGTCTTGCCAAAGATTGGTATAGCGCTTCATGGCTTTTCTCTTTGCTTTTCTCTTTGGCGTTGTTGCCGAATCCATCCACCTAAGTCACTGCCGATCGCATTCATTTGTTGGCTGACATATTCATAGCGCTCTACATCCATCAAATGAAAGTCGAGCATCAATCGAGATTGGTATCGCAAAATATCCAGACTGGGATTCAAGGCTTCTAATTGACTGCGTTTGTGAGGGCTATATCTTGCTTGAATTAATCCTTCTAATAAATCGTAGAGTAAGGATGTCGTGCGATCGCCTAATAAAAAACGGTGATTGCGTGGCAGTTTGTTGAGAATCGGCACATACCACTTAATCAGATCGTAAGTTTTTTGAATGATTGGTAATTCTTCCAAGGTTTTTTTAGTGTGGGTAGGGCGATCGTTCGATTAACTACAAGAACACCCGACCCTGTTTATTTTTCGGATGCTTGTTGACATCGCAGGAGCTAGTCTGGACTCTTTTGGTACGCTCGATAGATTCCCATTTACCGATTCTGACAACAAAGAGTACTGGCGCGAAACTAATAACTCGAAAACCGATATTGTTGTTGCGATTGTCGAGATTGTTATTGTTGCGATACGCAGAACGGCAATTTTCAGGATTGTTGATCCAAGAGCCGCCGCGCAGTGGTTTGTTTGACTAGCCCCAAGCTTAGTTTATAGCCATTATTGAAAATCGTAAAAAAATTTGATCGCGCCGAGCGCGAAAGGGAGGGTAAATGGGACAAGGGCAAAGGGCAAAAGTACTAAAGAGCAAAGGGCTAAGTTAGTCCTGGCGCGAAACTAATAACTCGAAAACCGAAACCGTTGACGCGAAAGCCGAGAATGTTATTGAAGCGAAACGCAGAACGGCAATGCTCAGGATAGTTGAACCAAGAGCCGCCGCGCAGTGGATGTGAAGTTTTATTGCTTTCTTTGCTTTTTGCGTCTATCCATGCGCTGCCATCTGTCGGCGCTCCGTCATAATTGCTATGCCAATCATCCTCACACCATTCCCATACATTCCCATGCATATCACATAGTCCAAATTCATTAGCTACACCAAAATGATCCACTGCCGTTGTCTCACCTTGGCTTTCGCCTTTCTCACCGCGTCCATAGATTTTATCGCCGTTATAATTAGCAACCTTGGTCAAAATCGTTTCACCAAAGTGAAATGGCGGATAAATAATCTCCTTTTCATTTCTCGATATTGGCGGAGAGGGCATCGCTCGACAAGCATATTCCCATTGCGCTTCGCTCGGTAGGTGATATTCTCTCCCTGATAATTCGCTTAACTTCTTACAAAACTCTTGTGCATCTTCCCAACTGACATTTTCCACAGGACGCGATGGACTATCTGGCTTATCTTTAAATCTCGATGGATTTTTACCCATCACCGACTCATATTGCGCTTGTGTAATCGGATATTTCCCCATCAAAAACGCTGATACTGTCACCAGATGTTGCGGACGTTCATGAGCATAACTACTCTCTTCTTTGTCTGGTGCACCCATCACATAGTCACCACTAGGCACATACACCATTTCTAACATGAGATCTTCGGCAATCTGCTCCACAAACTGTCGCCCTTCACGGGGAGATTTCACTATTTCGATTTTTTTCTGTTTCGACTTTGCACCTATTCCCAATATTCCCTTTGTCTCTTTTGATTCCGTAACTCTAATCTTTGCCACCTGATAGAGAAATGGATATAACTGAATTGATGGAATTTCGGCTACAAATGGCTCTGGATCAGTCTGAACCTGTTTAGCAAAAGCCTCTTCAAATTCAATCGTCGCCACCTCAAACTCAAACTCTTGTAAAGTCGGAAAAGTTGATTTTGTAGACTTGCGATTAGAAGCTAAACCATCAGGAATAGCTAAATGCACATCAGGCAAAACCTCATAGGTTGCCGCCAAATCTTCAGGATTAACATCATTGGGATCGTCCAGAGCATTGCCAATCATTTGGGCATAGGCGATCAGCGATTGATATTCCCGAAGCTGTGGCGCGAGTTCCTGAGTCAAATGCGACAACCTTGCCATTTCCGCCCTATTAATCAATCCCTGACCACTCCCCCCATCATTAGCCGCGCACTCTTGAAACGCCTTCACAATTTGACTGACTGCGGTTTCACGGCGATCGTCCAGCACCACCATCGCCGCCCATTGTTGTGCCTCTAATTCATGCACTCCCATAAAAGGATGATTGAGCGACAAATATTTGACATAGCCAAGCAACAAACGCGCTACAGCCTGCATTCGTTCTCGCCCGATCGCCAACTCCATTTCTTCTAACAAATAGGCTCGCGCCGCCGTATCCATAGCATAGAGTTCATGCCCAACGGGTACACAAAGCGGTGAAAGCAATAAATCCACCTCCGCCACCCAATCCACCTGTCCATACAGAAATTCGGTACGCAGATAGTTGAGCAGTTCAGGCGTGAGCAACAATGGTAGCGCGGCATGATAAGCCAGCAGCCTGTGCTGCTCACCAAACTTCCTCACAAAGCGTTCTACGTTTTGCTGGGCAATTTCCTTGGCGATTAACTCGGTTGCGCTCATCATGAAAACTCCTATAGAACCTTGCCCTGCAATACTTCGATCGCACGGCAAAGACCATCACGATCCATTGGCAACATCGGTAAAACATTGGCAATGATCTTTGCGGAACTGCCAACCCAACGCTCTTGTGGCATCGGGTTCAGCCATGCAATTAAATTTGTCGCTTGTTTGATTGTCAACAAAAACTCAATTGTGCTTTGAATGCGTTCCATTAAGCGTAAACCTCTCGCCGCCCCTGCATCGCTGACAATTAATATTTTGGTATCACTATCCCACGCAGCGATCGCCTCATTTAAGGCGATCGGCTCAGTCAGGAAAGGATCGCGATAAATACAGGTAGCAGGAATATTATGAAAATAATAGACATCCACCGTTTGAATTTTGCTTTCAGTTTGTGCCGAATCGACCAAGTCTTTGGCAAAGCGATGAAAAGGCATCATCGAACCCTTGCGATCGATCAACAACACTAAATGGGCACGGTTCACAATCCGCCGTTTATACACAGGAGATAGAAAAAATCCTTGTCGAGCAACTTTACTAACCGTAGTTGCCACATCTAAAACATCTTGCTTACCATCAGCAACAGGCTGCCGTAGCGATCGCCACGCATAAGCCATATAGCGCCTTGTCAATGGGAAAGAAGTTTGGAAGGCAATGTTTTCGCTCTCAATGGGCGTAAATTCATTGCGAGGGGCGCGGACGGGCAGAGGCTCTAATTGTGAAGATGGCGGTTGATTGTCTGGCTCCTTTGGTTTGGTTTGGGTAAATGGCTTTGAAGGTTGGCGATCGTCTGGTTCTTTGGTGACTTCTTTGGGGAATGCTTTCGGCTTTGGTTCAATAGCTTGACGGGCGATCACATCTGCCCAACTTAGCTGAAACTGCCCATACTCAACCGCCGTATGACTCCAAAGCAATCGCAAGGTTGACTCTAGCTCGGTCAAGTCATTGCCAAAGCCACCATCGATCGCTTGCAGTGCTGCCAAAAGCTCACCCACGCCCAAATCGAAACCTTTAATTCGGAGGTTGTTAAATAAATTTTGGGCGATCGCCTTAGGCTCAAATTTACTCATGATTGTTTTTACCCCACCCTAACCCTCCCCTTGCAAAGGGGAGGGAACAAGATTTCTAGTTTTCCCCCTTTGCAAGAGGGAATTAAAGGGGGTAAGCCTGACTTTTGTCTAGACGATGGGAGCTTATTTGCGAGAAATTTAAGTTTCAGCATATTTCTGCCAATCCTGCTTTATTTTAAACAGTAGTTCACGATAGGGAATAGGATGCTCTGGTTTCGCGAGTTCCTTCGCTGTATATGGCTGAGCATCAAATTTTTGCAAAGCATTTAGCCAATCCAGAAACTCACTTGTCCCTGGTGATTTAAACAGATTTTGCGCCTCCCGAATTGCTGTAAATCGCGAAACTGCCGCGTCAATCAAATTAGCGGAGGGAGCCTTTTCTTTTTTGACTTGATAGTGGATCTCCACAATTTCCTTGAGCTTATCCTTGGGAAACTCCACAAAATGATAAATGCAACGGCGCAAAAATGGCGCAGGTAAGTTTGATTTCTCCTTATTAGTGGTAATAATCACAATCGGTTTGTGCTTGGCTGCGATCGGCGGCTCCTGAGTTTCTCGCACTTCAAATGACCAAGGATCGTCAAGCACCGCTAATAAATCATTGGGAAAGTCCACATCCGCCTTATCGATTTCATCAATTAACACCACTGCGGGGCGATCGTCAACTAGAAAGGCTTTACCCAACGCCCCAAAGTCTCGATACTTAGTCGCATCGCTGGGATTACGTTTTGCTTCTGGCGTAACTTCCCGCGTCTGCACATCATGCAAACGCAAAATTGCGTCGTACTTATACAATCCTTCCTGCGCCTTAGTATCAGAACGAATATCCCAACGATAAAGGGGCAAACCCAAATCATAGGCGACATCACTAGCCAGCCGAGTTTTGCCACAACCCGCCTCACCCTCCAATAAAAGCGGTCGCCGCAAAAATATCGCCAAATTCACCGCCTTAATCAGTGGATCGCCAGCAATATACGGCTCTGGCTGTTTTGGCGCATCATCATGAGCAGTACTTAATTTTGGATCTAATTTATATTTTGTATTAGGATTCATAATTTTTTCTATGTAAATTTCTATTTAAAAATAGTTTTATAGCTACGACAAAGCCAGATTTTTGGTAATTGTTTCTAATTCCTCTAGAAGTGATTTAAAAACTAATTTAGGCTTACCTTCATCACTATCTGCATGGATAGAATTGGCAATTATATTAACCTTACTTAGCTCCAACTTAATCGGTGCTAACATCAAGCCTGAATGTGTAATCAGCCAATTTTTGATCTCTGTTTCCGTCCAGTTTTCGAGAGGTAATTCCAATAATTTTCGACAATCAAATTCTTGATTTGTACAACAAGGTAAATTTAAAATCGCCTCATCTTTTGCATTATCTTGAATACTCACAATACCAATAAATTTAAATAGTGGCTTTTCTTGAGCAATCACTTCTAGCTTGCAAACTAATTGATGCCAAAAAATATTAATCAACCATTCTAAAAACCCTTTTTGAAGTGCGCGAGAATGAAATTTTAATTCTATAAAATTAATACTACCAATCTCAATTGACATACTAATTTTATCAATAATTTGATTGGTAAGCTCCTGCGAGTCTACTACAGAAATACTAGATCCTAGATATCCTCCCAATCGACTTAAAAAACTATTTTGATCGAGAGTATCACCTCTACCAAATTGGAGCTCATGGGCAACACTCCATGTTCTTGCTTTAAAAGACTCCTTTAGCTTGTTAATACACCAATCACCACCCATATCACTACTATTTTTCAATAAGAAGATAAATGCACCTTCTCGATCTTCAAACTTTTCAAAAATATCATTAAATATTTTTGTAGCTTGCTTGAAATCCAAAATATGTATTTTTTGATTCCAGTCATTTTCGTAACCTATATCAGGATTTTGCGATCGCTCTAACTGCTTCAATTGCTTTTCTATGCTTTCCCTATCTTTAAATAAGTTGTTAATTTTTTGATCGAGACGACGACGCTCTACCTGATCAATACTCCCTTTTAATTGGTTATTATCTGTTGCAATGTCTATATCTATTTCCGTCAATCTCTCTTCGAGATATTTTCTACGCTGATCATCCGTACTATTTATCATTACAATCATCACCTAACCAATAACTTCAGCTTGAAATTTTTTATTGCAACTTGTTTAAGCGATCGTCCTTAAGCAACTTGACTGAAAGAACCAGACTCAGCCGTTATCGTCAGACTAACATGCTGCTCCACTTGCGAACCATCTTCACAATCCTGAATTTTGGCATGATAAGAAGGACTCAGCGCACCAGATAGGCGATCGCACCGCAACACTTCCCATACTTCAGGCACTTCGCTCACCAGCATTTCCAAAATAATTTCTGAATATGGCTGATCACCAATATCTTGACGTTCGATTAAACGATTACGTCCATTATTCCAAAAGCTCTCCGTAATTAGACGCTCTTGCTTAGTTGATTCATCATATAAATGTACCTTAGTCGCCATTACAGACTCTTTCTGGACTTCCAAATCTTCTACAAGATATTCAATTGCATGATTGTAAAATGGATTTGAGTCCAAATTCACAAGCTCATCTGGCTCCAAATCAAAATAGCTCTCAGGCAAAAAATCAATAGACTTCCATTCTTTACTATCAAGTAACTTATAGCCTAATTTAATCCGAATCGCTGATGAGTTAGTCATTTTCTTTTTCCTCTTTTTCCTAAATCTCTATCTTCAAAAGCCTTCATAATCTGCTTGTAGGTTTTTGCCTCAATTTCACCAAGTCGAAGTAATTTCTCCAATTGCATAGGCGTTTGTTGAACCAAAAAATTGATATCAGCACCCTTTAGATTAGGATTAGTTCGTAAATCTCGTAACTGCCCCAAACCCGCAAGTTGAGTTTGTATGGGTATATTAGGGTCGATCTCCATTACTTAATACTAAATTTACAACTATATGCGTTTAATCCAATAGATTGTTGAGTTCGCTTTCTTTTTCCTCCATTTCTCCCTCTAAACTTTTGATTTGCCGCTTCAGCCGACTCCGATCCACCTCGCTTAAGGTATAGTTTAGCTGGTTATAAGCCGCTTGATAGTCTTCTTGTAGACTCTTGATGCTATCTTGGATAATTTCTGCACGAAACTGTTTTGTGCTTTTCAAAATGCGTTTGTTTTCAGTTGTGGGAGATCCATTCAACGGAACTAGCTCTGACCAAGTATCAAGCAAAGTACTCGCAGGAATCATAAATGCCGTTTTAACCTCCTCACGTTGCTTCTCGGCAGCGATCGCCATACCGACTACGCCCGCCAAAGTTTCATCCCAGATCGGCGCACCACTAAACCCTGGTTCCACACGATAGCCCGTCACCTTAACATCCTCAATTTGTACCCATCCCTTAGCCTGTCGATCGCGCAGTACTCCAGTCGCCCATACACCATCATTATGTCCACTAGGAAACCCAAAGATACGTAAAGGATGTTCCCATACATCATGAGCAGAAATCAGTTTGATTGGCGTGACCTCGCTGGGTAACTGTCCTTCTAATTCCAATCCTGCAATATCTTCAGGCTCAGAAGAAGATGTCTTGACTGATCTCCAAAACAGCACCTTAGCCGTGAGTTTCTGCTCTGGCGCAATCAAAGGAAAATCCAAATAAACATTACCACTAGGCATATCTGCGGTATCCCTTGGCAAAGATAACGCCGCAGTCACTACATGGGCGCAAGTGATGATAAAGCTTTGCGATCGTCCCGACACTAAAAAGCCAGCGCCAACAACAGCGCCATTAGCATGAAAGATCCGCGCGATCGCTGACCTGAAAATCGGGAAATAGTTATCTGCGATCGCAGTCATAAATTATTTGCCTTTCTATACTTATATGGTAGAGATGTGCGGCGCTTCGCGCCGCACATCTTTGTTTATTTATTCTTCCATTTCAAAGTGATTTCATAATTAACTTCGCCGCCTACTGACGCAAAAATTGCCCCAGCCTCAACATTTAACTTAATGCCAAATTTAACTTCTACTTCATCAGCAGGCGTATTGAGCTTACTCAGCTTGGTAATGATTTCCGAAGCTACAGGTTGTATTTCGTCTAGTACTTGATCGAATGTCTTTTTAGCTCTAATAATTAGCTGATTTGTATCGACATTAGCAACACGCTCAAAAGCATTAGGATCTTCCAGTTCATCTACTTCCGCTAAGAATGTCTTACCATCTGAGAGCGCAAATTCTGCAATTTGTTTCTTCGTCATAAATTTATGATTTTATCGTGCCATCTGTTTGATCATATTATCAGATGCACGGATAAATATCACTATTTTCTCATAAGCAAAGCAACCCTCTAGAACGTGTTATAGAAACAAAAGGTTTGACTAGGCCATAAAACCCAAAAGTGGCGGCGCTTCGCGCCGCCACTTTTGGGTTTTGATTTGTTGTAAATGGGGAAGACCAGAAATCTTGTTCCCTCCCCTTTGCAAGGGGAGGGCTAGGGTGGGGTAATTCCCGTAAAAAAGGGAGTCTCGAAGAGACTCCCTTTTTTTATGGCTTTTTATCTGGTTGTTTCACAAATACGCGATCGCCTACTTTCGCACCACTTAAAATTTGAGTCTGATTGTCTACAGTTGAACCAATCGTCACAGGTTGAAACTGGGGTTGCCCCTTTTCATCAGCAATTAATAAACCTGTTTTGCCTTCTTGCGTGACGATCGCCACCGTCGGCACAACCAGCGCACCATCAATTTGTTTGCCAATAAAGCGCAAATCCGTATTCATTCCCGATTGCAACTTATCTTTGCCAGTTTCTAAAGTTACCCGCACTTGAAATGAAGTAACATTCTGCTCAATAATCGCTTCAGGCGCAATCAAACGGACTTTTCCCTTAAACACCTCAGTCGGAAAAGCATCAGCAACAATTTCCACTTCTTGACCAATCTTGATTTGGGAAATATCCACTTCTGGAACCTTCGCAATAATCTCTAAGCCATTCGCGATCGCCACAATTGAAGTCGATGATGAGGAATTACTTGCCGAAGCTGTCGTTGTCGGCGTGACAAAGGCTCCTGCATTGGCATATTTTTGGGTGATAATCCCCGCAAACGGAGCGCGAATAATTGTATCTTCGATCTGGACTTCGATGATTCTGATACCAGCGATCGCTTGAGCAAGTTGTGCTTCCGCTTGAGCAATATCTTCAGCACGACTTCCATTCCGTGATTCTTCTAATATGCGAGTAGCCTCAACCAGATTAGCTTGAGCAGTTTGCAAATCAGCCTGAGCGCTGCGATCATCAGTTACAACTTCATCAAAGCGATCGCTAGAAATTGCGCCCTCAGTTTGTAAGCTCCGAAAGCGAGAGGTTTTCATATTGGTTAAAGCTAAACGCGATCGGGCGGCATCTAAACGACCACGAGCAGCTTCTACCCTAGCCTGAGCCGCCGCAATATCTTCAGGACGACTACCATTGCGTAATTTGACTAAATTAGCCTCACTGGCAGCGGCACTAGCTTGAGCTTGATAAAGTTGCGGTAGCAAGTTAGCATTGTCCATTCTGGCAATCACCTGCCCCCGATTTACTCTTGCCCCTTGCTCAACTAATAGCTCAATTAGTTTTCCAGCTTGCTTCGGGCTGAGATTCACGGTTTCAATCGGGACAACAGAGCCACTAGATTTAATTTTGATCGCTAAAGACTTAGACTCTACTTGTTCAGTTTTATCATTAACTGTAGTTGAGCTTTGATCTCTACTAGCTAAGGCGCGAAAGACAATAAACCCACCACCTAGCAGAACAACGAGTAGAACTACAACTAACCAAGGCTTTTTCCAAAGACTTTTGAGTTTATTATTTTCTTGTTTTGGGGAGACAGTAGTTTGCATCGAGATTAAGCTTGATCAAAGCTGACAATATGAGAAATTAATTTTATAAGCAGCTGGGCAGAATCCCAAAGATCTGTACTGCTCGCTATGCGAGCAGTACAGATCTTGACTCTATTTTTTGAATTATGCCGAGGTACTTATAAATAAGTTATGGTATTAGCGTTTATTTTGCATCACCCCTCAGCCTGATTGACTGACAAAACTGTTGAAATCAGCTTTTAACCGTAGGGGCAGGTTTTGCTAAAAGCTTTGCTGTAAAACAATCACGGATCTACTAAACCTGCCCCTACAGAGATCTGTCAGTTAATCAGCCCCTCAGCATCATTGCCACAAAATTATCGCGACCAAAACCCAAATAATAACGGTAGTGCTTCGCGCTACCGTTATTATTTGGGTTTTGGGTTTTGATCGCAATTCTCATTTTAAAAATTGGGTTTTCCAGTGCCTGCGGCGCTGGAAAACCCAAAATTGGTTTCATAATGAGAATTGCTGGGTTTTTGACCGATTACTTTCAACCATCAAAAAACGGTATATTAGCAAAAGCAAAGACTCAAAGAGACGCAAATTCTGAGCTCCACTCGTAAATTTATATTTGAGGGTTAATAACCTTGTGAGTCAGCCTGCCACAATTTGGGATGAAAAACCACATATCGTACTTCACAGATCTGACGATACGATGCAGATTCCTCTTGTGAATGCTTATTCTTGGACATTAGGAAGAGGCTCAGAAAATGATATTCCCTTGTCCGATAAATGTGCATCGCGCAACCATGCAATGTTTCAAATTGTTGGAGAAAGCAGTTATTTTCTGATCGATCTTGGTAGTCGCAATGGTTCATTTGTAAATGGCAAGCGAGTGACCATTCCTGTGAGCTTAAAAAATGGCGATCGCATCATCCTTGGCGAAACAGAGCTAGAGTTTTACTGCCCAGAGACGATCACATCCCCCGACACCAACGCAAGTCCAAATAATGACGAGAATACCGATGCAGCCGCGACTGCCATGCTTCACAAGCGACAACTAATTACGGTGCTAGTAGTTGATATTCGGGACTTTACGAAACTAACGCAACAAATGGATGAGCAGATTCTTTCAGAAGCGATCGGCACATGGTTTCGTCGCGCTGGAGAGATCATCGATCGCTATGGCAGTTGGGTAGATAAGTATATTGGCGATGCGGTCATGACCGTCTGGATTCATAACGCTGGAAGCGGCTCAGAGACAGTCGCAACTCAAGACATGCTCAAGGTCTACCGCGCTCTGCATGAGCTTTATGAAATGAGCAATCAACTTAATCAACAGTTTGAATTACCATTTCAATTGCGCGTTGGTGCAGGTGTAAATACTGGATATGCGATGGTTGGACAAATGGGAACTAGTGAGCACCCAGACTACACGGCTCTTGGTGATACAGTTAATGCTGCCTTCCGATTGGAGTCATCAACTAAGCAATTGGGGCTAGATGTAGCGATCGGCTCTATGACTTATGGTCATACTCCATATGCTGCGGTTTTACTACCCCTAAAGCAATATTCTGTGGATCTTAAAGGCTACACGACTCCCACGGTTACCTATGCTGGCACTTTTACCGAATTAGGCACATACATTCAGAAGCTAGACTCAGACTAATTAACTCACCTTACGCAGATAGAAAATCTGCCCTCATCCCCCAGCCCCTTCTCCCAGAGCGGGAGAAGGGGAGCAAGAGCCGTTTTTAGTCCCTCTCCCTTTTTGGGAGAGGGGCTAGGGGTGAGGGTCTTATAACTTTCTGCGTAACATGAGTAATTAAAGAGAAAGCACTCCAAAGGAGTGCTTTCTCTTTCTCAAAAAGAGATGGTATGCTGCGCATAGCACATCATCTCTTCTTTAATCTTTAAAACTATTAGAAGCTAAATCGAGAGTTACTTGGCGAAGTTGTAAATAATCCATCGGATCGACAGCAGTTCTGCCATCGGGTTGGATCTCAAAATGCAGATGTGGCCCGGTACTCCGTCCCGTTGACCCTACTTCTGCGATCGCCTGTCCCTTGCTCACAGTTTGCCCTTTAGATACATATACTCTATTTGTATGAGCATAAAGCGTCAGCTCGCCATTGTCATGGCGCAACTCGACAACATTGCCATAGCCATCATCCGTCCAGCCTGCATAGGTGACCACACCCTCAGCTGCTGCAAAAATTGGCGTGCCTGTGGGAGCAGCAAAATCCACCCCTTTATGCAATTTCCTCTCACCCGTGATGGGATGTACTCGCCATCCAAATCCAGAACTGATGGCTGCCCCTGTTATAGGCAAAGTAAAGTTAGAAATACTATTAAGGTCGATCGCTGAAATATTTTGCGGAAGCTGCATTGTCCAGCGTCCTGGTTGTCTGGATTTGAGACGTAAATCCTGTGGATTAAGTTTAACTTCAGGCGAGAACTCCACGACCATTCTGGTGGTATTGGCATCGACCTGTCCGACCCTTACTGCTTGCACGCCTTTTCCTACACGCCGTCTTACCGTTGGTCCCTGATAGACAATCCCTGGTAAGTCAATCACGATGCGGGTAGGGTTGCTAATGACAGTTCCCCTTGGCTCAATGTCATTTTTGACAGAAAACTCAATCCTGCTATCAGTTAAATCGTAGACAAAGGTTTCGAGACGATTTGCTTGAGCTGTGGGTGTTGCGATCGCTAAACTACTAGTCAAGCCACACAGAGTCAGTGATAGCAGACGAAGATTCAGGGATTTGGATTTATTGGCTAATTTGCGATTGGTCAATAAATTAAATTGGTGGGAGCGAGACATAAAGTTTTGCATGGGAACGTTGCGCTGTAGGACGGTTGAGAGCAAGCTACAAGCCGTACAAAATTGCACAAAAAGTCTTGTGATAAGACTTGTAGAAGGCTAGGGATAATGCTCTGAAGATTTGTGTAACAGGAACGAGGGAGATTCTACATCAATTTTGATGAAATTTCGATCAAATATGGCAACTTGCGATTATTAGTCAGATAAAAAGTTGTTTTTGCAGATAAATACTTGTCTGCAAAAGCCGCTATTTATAGCAGATGTCGATCAAGAAAACCAGTTTTTGGTTCTGCAATATTTTGGGTGGTGCGGCTTTGCCACCCAAAATATTGCAGAACCAAAAATAATGAAGTTCTAAGCGGTATATTTGTTGCAACCTCAAAAAACCCGCTTGCTTCTAAGCCGTTAAATTATGAGCTTTGCCTCAAAACTCAGGACTGCGATCGCGACTAATCAGAGCATTTTGTGTTTGGGACTTGACCCCAATCCTGAAGTAATGCCTGCTAAATACAAAGCCAAATATGACTCGGAGATGAATGCTGGAGTATATCCCGATCGCACTGTGGCTTATTTATGGGAATGGATGAATTTTATTATTGAGTCCACGGCTGATCTGGTCTGTGCTTATAAACCAACTTTGGGCTTTTATACGGCGTTGGGTGCGGGCGGTTTAGAGCTATTAGCAAAAACCTTAGCGGCGATTCCACCAGAAATTCCGATCATTCTGGATGCTAAACACGCGGATCTAAATAGCAGCAGTGTCATGGCAAAGACTGCCTTTGAGCAGTGGGGTGTGGATGCGATTACCTTGAGTCCCTATATTGGACAAGATTTGGCGGCGCGGTTTTTGATGTATCCCGACAAGGCGATTTTTGTAAGTTGCTATTCATCAAATACAACCGCACAAACTTTTCAAGAATATCCCAATTCTGAGAAGCCTTTGTATCTCAATGTGGTGCAAAATTGCCAAGCTTGGGCGGGAATAGAGAGTTTAGCGCTAGAGGTTGGTGCTGCAAATCCTGATGCTTTGGCAAAGGTGCGATCGCTGGCTCCTGAGCGCTTAATCTTAGCGAGAAGTATCTGGGCAAATAGCCAAGGTAGTGGTCAGGCTAATCATCAGAGTATCGAAAATTTAGCAGAAATTCTCAACGCGGGGTTAGATGCCAATGGTGGCGGTTTGATTTTGCCTGTCAATCAGGACGCGCTAGCGATCGGTGAACCAGCCCAATTAGTGCGATCGCTACGGGATGAAGTCAATCAGGCGATCGCGGTAACCCCTCATCATCGTCCTGCTTGCGATTTGTGGATTCCAAATGTCTGTTTGCTCGATCAAGCTGGACATCCCCATGCGAATCTAATCTTGCAATTGTTTGATATTGGTTGCATTACCTTTGAAGAAACTGTACAAGCATCTGGTCAAATTTTTCCCTATTACATTGATTTACGGCGGATTATCTCCAATCCTCAAGTATTTGATGCAGTAATTGGTACTTATGCCGAAATCTTGCAAAATCTTAAATTTGATCGCATTGCAGGTATTCCCTACGGCTCCTTGCCCACGGCTTCAGGCTTAGCATTGCGTTTAAATTTTCCATTGATTTTTCCGCGTAAGGAGGTGAAAGCCTATGGAGCCAGACGCTTGATCGAGGGTAATTATGAAACAGGAGAAACCATTGTCGTGGTTGATGATATTTTGATTTCTGGCAAGAGTGCGATCGAGGGAGCGCAAAAAATCGAAAGCTGCGGATTAAAGGTGCGTGATATCGTCGTATTTATCGATCATGAGTCGGGAGTATGCGATCGCATTCAAGCAAGTGGATATTCACCCCACGCGGTGTTAAAAATCTCTGAAATAAATGAGACACTATACCAAGCAGGGCGTATAACTGAGAAACAATTTGTTGCTTTGTCGCATTCTTAAATACCGTGAGTATGATTTGGTCGTAGACCAACTCATACTCACAATCCCATCTTTAAATATCGCGAGTATAAATTTGTCATAGACAAATTTATACTCGCAAGCTCATCCTTACAGGTTATTGATTAGAGTTACGCATGTTCAAAAGAATTAGTTTGTTACTTGTTGCTGCGGCAACTGCCACACTCGTGCCGATCGTCGGTCCTACATTTGCAGCCCAATCATCTAAGCCTGCTCCAGCCGAGCTGGAAAATATCGTATTTGCTTTGGACAAAGCTGCCAGCAAGCAAGATATCGAAACGGTGATGAAATATTATGCTCCGACTTTCAATCATTCCGATGGGCTAAACCGCGATCGCTACAAACAGTTATTGAGCCAACTCTGGCAACGATATAAAAATATTTCCTATCGCACTGAAATTTCAAAATGGGAAAAAAAAGGTGACTTAATTACTGCGGAAACAGTAACGATGATCCAAGGAGTACGGGGAGCCGAGAATGATAACTTCAAATTGGATGCCAGACTGATTTCTACTCAGACATACAAAAGCACCAATGGTCAATTACAAGTTGTTTCTCAACAAGTGTTAGCAGAAAATTCTTCGCTGAGTTCTGGTGATGCGCCACCTCCTGTTAAGCTCAGAATCCCTGAGCTGATTGGTGTGGGTCGTCAATATGTCCTTGATGCGATCGTTACGGAACCACTTGGCACAAGTTTATTATTAGGTGCAGCGATCGAAGAACCTGTAGAAGCTAAAAATTATTTGAATGAAAATATGATCGATCTGCGTCCCTTGCGTGCGGGCGGGTTGTTCAAAATTGGTCAAGCTCCTTTTTCTTCAGGCGATCGCTGGATATCTGTAGTGTTGGTACGCGAGTCGGGCATTACGATCACAAGCCAGCGTTTGCGCGTCAGTAAAGATTTTACGGGCAATCAATATACGCCTCTACCTGAGCCAGATACGACTCCGAGCCGTGTCCGCCCACGCCCTAACAACGATCAAACTCTCTAAAAAGAAAGCACCCTTCGGGTGCTTTCTTTTTCTTAATTTCCAAAAAATGCTCTAATAAAAAAGCGCCCGAAGGGCGCTTTTTTATTCCTAATTGCCAAAACGAGAAGGTGGTGGCGCAACTTTAAAGATGGTCTTCCATGCTTCCACAGTACCTGCTCCAATGGGAAAGTCTGTAGTCTGATCGTTACTCCAAACAGCACGAATAGTTGTACTGCCTGCGGGTAAACTGGCTAAAGCAGCAGATAGCTCATCGCCAACTTCGCCACCTGTGTAGGTGTAAATTTTGCCTTGAGCGCTAAATAAGAGGGCTTTTGGCGATCGCGATCGTGATCTTTTTTCATAAATAGGCTCTGGATCGCTATAGCGTTCATCAATGTAGCGATCGTGCCGCCAGACGCGACGACTTTTCCAAGAACGGCGATAACCGACCACATCTGACCAATATTCAGTATAGGTTGCTTTAATTCCTTGCTTTGACCAACTGGAAACAAAAGCAAAATTATCGGTAAAGTGCTTATCGTAAACAAGTTTACCGTCGAAAGGATTTTCAACAACACTTGACCAAGGTACATCAGCATCTTGGCTAACTGATGCAGGTGTTACGGCAAATGCGCTAGGGGTTAAGGCAAATAGCAAACTAATGCTCATTCCCCAAGCACTAATTCTCCAATCTGAATATTTGTGGCGCATAGTACAGCAAATAGGTGGATAACTTGGACACAATGGAATTATGGAAGTAGATGTTTTTGATAAACCCTTTGTTCCTCTATTCTAAATAGCTTGGCATAATTAATTGCAAAGCAAACCCCGTAAAGTTTCGCCCCTGCGGGGCGAAACTTTACGGGGTTGAGATGCTTAAGTGTCTATTGTTTGATCGCGGAAACATTCATTCGCAATAGCAATGGGATAGCTTAAATCGAGATCGAGGGGATTTTTAGCGAGTTTACCGATTTCAACCCCAGCGATCGGATGAATCCAATCAGCGGCAATTTCAGCTAGAGGTAATAACACAAAAGCGCGATCGCTCATTCGGGGATGCGGGATAACTAATTCAGGCGAATCAATTTGGAGATCGCCATAAAGTAATAAATCTAAGTCGAGAGTTCTTGCACCCCAACGTTCGCGGCGTTCACGACCAAACATTTGTTCTGTATGGAAAAGCAATTGCAAAAGTTGAAGCGGCTGCAAACTGGTTTTTAAAATCGCACAACCATTTATATAATCAGGCTGGGGCGGAGAGTTGGGCAAAGTGATCGCCTTAGTACGATACCAACGGGAAACACAAATTATCTCAATTTCGGGAAAGCTTGAAAGTTGCACGATCGCAGAACGGACAATTTTTTCGGAGTCACCAATTTCACTGTTCAGGTTACTACCTAGGGCGATCGCGCAAAGCTCAGTCATGCAATTTAATGTCAAAAAATAATAAAGACGCTGCTATGCAGCGTCTTTATTGAATTATACGGGAATCGCTTCTGTTGTGCGATAAAGCTTCGCGCCAACATTGCGTAACTTTTCTTCGATGCGATCGTAACCGCGATCGAGGTGATGCAATCCCATGACAGTGGTTTCGCCGTCGGCGGCTAGTCCTGCGATCACCAGTGCGGCTGAAGCGCGAAGATCGGTCGCCATGACAGGCGCACCCGACAATTGGGGCACACCAGTCACCACGGCAACATTATTTTTGAGGCGAATATTTGCGCCCATACGATTGAGTTCAGCAACATGTTGCAGTCGGTTTTCAAATACAGTTTCGGTGACTACGCCATTGCCTTCACAAATAGTCAGCAAAGCCATAAACTGTGCCTGCATATCGGTAGGAAACCCAGGATAAGGCAGGGTTTCGATATCGACAGCACGATAGTTATCGCCACCAATAACCGTGATCATATTGTCAGAATCTTGACGCACTGTGACACCGATATCTTGCAGTTTAGAAATCGCGGCAGTAAGGTGCGCAGGAATCACAGGCGACATTGATAAGGTCGATCGCGTAATCGCAGCAGCCACCATGAAAGTTGCCGCTTCAACGCGATCGGGAATCGCTGTGAAATCAGCAAAATGCAGCTTTTCGACACCATCAATGATGATCGTACTTGTGCCAGCACCACGAATCTTTGCTCCCATCGCCATGCAAAGATCGGCTAGATCGACTACTTCAGGCTCCAGAGCTGCATTCTCAATAATGGTTTGTCCTTCAGCAAGTGTCGCTGCCATCATCAATGTCTCAGTTGCACCGACGCTTGGGTAATCAAGATAAATCTTTGCACCTTGTAAACGTCCATTGGAACTCATCGCATGGGCGTGAACGATGCCATGGTCGATCTGCACAAATGCTCCTAGAGATTGCAAACCGCGCACATGCAGTTCTACAGGACGCGCACCGATCGCACAGCCGCCTGGAAGAGGAATTTTTGCTGATCCGAGTCTTGCTAGTAGCGAACCAACTGCAAAGAAACTCGCTCTCATCTTACTTACCAATTCGTAAGGTGCAGAGTTTGTAGTCAAATTGCTGGTATCGAGATCGAGAACTTCGCCATTGCGGGAAATTTTTACACCGAGAGTCTCAAGAATGTCGCTCATGCGCTGTACATCAGCGAGGTTGGGGACATTGCGAATACGGCATCCTTCTGAGGATAAAAGTGTGCCGGCCATGAGGGCAAGGATCGAATTTTTTGCACCACTAATGGGGACATGCCCAGACAATTTCGCTTTGCCAATGATGCGGAGGACAAGGGCGTTGGGTTCGAGTTGTGCCATTTCAGAAGATTCGAGCGTGGTTAAGTCGATAGGCTCAATGATTTGTGAAGCAATTTGTGAAGCATTACCGAGATCCATCGTCGATTGCATAGGCTGTAGATTGTTGGTTGTAATTGTATTGGTTGAAATGTTTGTGTAAACGATCGCCTTGTCCTCCTCACATCAAAAATAACGTAGCCAAAAGTTTAGCGGAGTATATCCGATAAACTGTTAACTTTTGTACGCTAAGTGTATTTACTCATTATTAATGATTCAGCCTTATATGGCAATTTAGTCAAAATTAATGTAGCAATTATAATCATGAAACTGATTTTGGAGTTTTCATCGCCGTAGGCTATGAAAACTCCAAAATCAGTTTTGATACAAGTCTGCCGACGGCAGACTTGTATCAAAACCGATTTTTATAATGAGAATTGCTGGAAGTAATGCTTTGTACTACTTTTTCTTTTAACAATAATTACTGCAAAAAATGTCAAAGCCATATCAAGGAATTGAGATCGCTGAGTGCAATGAGCCGCTGGTGGCAATTCCAGAGCACTTCTTTAAAATCAATCCTCATCCATATATGACATTGGGTGCGCCCTACGGCGATCGCTCTCCTTTTTTTGTGCGTCAAGGCATTTTAGAAAAATTACTAAAATCTCAAGCCTATTTACAAACTATTTGCCCCAATTATCAAATTGCAATTTTTGATGCCTATCGCCCAATTCCTGTGCAGCAATTTATGGTGGATTATAGTTTCGCACAGTTAGCCAAAAGCAAGGATTTGGAAGTAAAAAATCTCACTGAGGAGCAACAAAATTCACTTATGGCGGAAGTTATGAAATTTTGGGCAGTTCCCAGCCATGATCCGAAAAGTCCGCCGCCTCATAGCACTGGTGCTGCGATCGACGTAACTTTAGTTGATGGCGATCTTCAAGAAGTTGATATGGGATCGCCAATTGATGAGATTAGCGATCGCTCTATGCCCAATTATTTTGCCAGCTTTCGTAATGCGCAATCAGTGGGGTTTAATCGCGATCGGGAATTGTTAAATCAAGTAATGACTTATAGCGGATTTCGTCGGCATCCAAATGAATGGTGGCACTTTTCCTATGGCGATCAACTTTGGGCATGGATTAGCGATGAGAAACTTGCGATTTACGGAGGAGTCATATAGCCTTTATTTTTTGAGGTTTCAGATTGATATAAATTGTCTTTATGGCTACCACAGAATTTTATACTATCAGAATAAATTTTATACTTTCACATAAACATCTCGCGACTAACTCGTTATTTATTAAGCTAGTTAATTTAGATATAGATGATAGTTAGCAGTAAAAAAATAGGTTGTATATGTTCGCGAAAAAGTTTGACTATTAGTACAATTATCTTAGATACTAATCTACAGATATTAAATATTAAACTGTTAAAAACAAATGGCAAAAGTTAAACAACCAGTTCAACTCTCTGGTGATGCATTGCTACAGAAAGTCAAAGAACTTGAACATCTGTCGAAAGAGGAAAAAGCTAAAGCTTGTGGATATGCCACTGTTACTAAAAACAATCAAGCTCGTGTTAACTTGATGAAGTTTTATAATGCTTTGATGGAAGCAGATGGCGTAGAGCTTGAAGCGAAAGGTAGTGGTAAAGGTGGACGTAGTGCCAGTTATCGTGTTAGTGTCCAAAAAAATGGCAACCTACTAATCGGCTCAGCTTACACACAATTGATGGGTTTACAAGCTGGTGATGAGTTGGAAATTCGCCTTGGTCGTAAACATATTCATTTGCGTCAAGTTGGTGCAGACGACGAAGAATAATATTTTAAACACAAAAAATACAAGATTGCAAAGCAATCTTGTATTTTTTGTGTTTAAAATATTATTTTGCCACTTTCTACTTGAAAAATTCGGGCGGAATTTAGCCACTGAGCATCAAACGAACCAAGATGAGTAGTAGTAATAATTGTCTGAACCCGATCGCCGATCGCATTCAATAAATGATCTTGCCTTTGGAGATCTAGCTCAGCAAGTACATCATCTAATAGCAATAACGGTGGTTCTCCGACTACCGATTCTAGCAATTCTAACTCAGCAAGTTTTAGCGCCAGTACTAAAGTGCGCTGTTGTCCTTGAGAGCCATATTCCCTCGCAGGCGTAGCATTAATTGTCAGAGAAACCTCATCACGATGGGGACCAATTAAGCTTGTGCCTTGATGTTGCTCAACCACTGCTTTCTGCAAAATTGCCTCAAAAAAAGATTGCTGAATATTCTCGACTGTATCTGTTGGTGAGAAGGCAAATTTGGGCAAGTAATTAATTTCTAAATGTTCACTGCCACCACTAATTGATTGATGCCATGTATGGGCGATCGGCGTTAATCTTTCCAATAAACGCGATCTCCTTCTGATTAATCTTGTGCCCGCAGTTACTAGTTGCGCATCCCAAAGCGACATTTGTTGGGGTTCATATTGGATTTGCCCTTGTTTGATGGACTTTAACAAAGCATTGCGCTGCCGTAAAACTTGGTTATATTGTTGCAAAAGATTGATATAAATCGGTTCTAATTGAATCAATACTGTATCCAACCAATTGCGCCGACTCTCTGGACTACCCCGCACCAAATCTAGATCTAAACTCGAAAACATGACTGCATTTAGGTTCCCCAAAAAGTCTAAATGCCTTGCTTGATTTACCCCATTCACATTTAAAGTCCGCTTGCCACTAGCCCGCATTCGCATCAATAGTTCTACGGGATAGCTCTCAGGCGATCGCGATCGCTGACAAGTTGCGATAATCTCACCGATCGCCTCACCATTTCGCACTAAGTCACGATCTTTACTCACACGATGCGATCGTAGGGTTGCCAAGAGTAATACTGCTTCAAGCAAATTAGATTTACCCTGAGCATTGTTGCCCACGATCACGGTCTTGGGGGCAGTGAAGTTTACTTCTTGATCGATATAGTTGCGAAACTGCTTAATGTGGAGAGATTTAAGATACATGCAGGCAGATGATCCAATTGGCAGACTTTCTAGAATAAACCAAGAACTCAAGTTCTTGGCTGAAAGCTAAAGTCGGTTGAAACCGACTGAAGAAATTTAATCCGTTTCAACGGGTTATAGCTTTTAGCCCGCACTTGAGTGCAGGGCTATGGCTAAGCAGATTGTATAAATTTTAAGCAGTCCTCTAAAGCTTGTTTGAATTCTGCTAAGGTAAGTTCTAGAGTTAACTCGGCTTCGCTAAACTCATTCCAAATCATCGCTCGGTTTGCTGTGAGTTCCAAACCACATGTATTACCAACTCCTTCCAATAAAGTGCGATCGCCTATTTCAATCTCTGCGATCGTCACTAAAAGATCTTCACATACAGCAGCAACACCTTGAACTTCTGATTGAAAATATTGACTAAGGAGTTGATATTTAGGCTCAGTGTCAGCTTTAAAATAGCCTTCCGCATCTCGGTAAAATTTGATATTGATCATTTTATGCTCTGGAGGAAATGTTATGAAAGGGAAGGTGGCTTGTTTGGTATTTCTACTAGATTTGCTGTAGGGTGCGTTAGCGAAGCGTAACGCACCCTACTACTAGAACCAGAAGTGCCGCCCGATGATCGGAAGGTACTGAATCTAGCTACTTACCTGCGATAAATGGGATAGGCAGTGGTAATTGTATTTGTGGCTTTATTGTAATAACCTTCAATTTTTAAATTGGAGTTTGGAAAAAATTGAAGCAAAAAATGGATGAACGGCACATTAAGAGATGCCCAAATATTGGGCATGAGAAATCGAAGCACTAATGATTTAGGAGTACTAAGATAGTAGTATTTG
>JBIKYZ010000205.1:0-9144 GCA_044354985.1 Pseudanabaena sp.
CGCTTAGCGAAATATAAAACTTCACCATCTCTGATTCAATCTCTTCGCAATAGTACATAATTAAGCCTTCTTTTCTTATTTATTCTATCCTCATTTGCACAAGTTATTTAATTCTCATTCCTAACCAACTAAAAGATGAATTTCTCTCGACCATGAGCCACGAACTCAGGACACCGCTTAATGCGATTTTGGGAATGACTGAAGGCTTAAAAGAAGAAGTGTTTGGAACACTTAATCCTAAGCAAATTAGAGCCTTAACAGCCATTCACAACAGCGGCAATCATTTATTAAATCTGATCGTAGATATGCTCGACTTTGCAAATATTGTTGCTGGTAAGTTAGCACTCACTCTTTCCTCTACAAATATTCAGCGTCTCTGCAACAACAGCCAGCAAATGGTGCAAGCATCAGCTAACCTCCGACAAATCCAACTTACTTCTAATATCCAGTCTCATCTACCAAATCTAGAAATAGATAGTCATCGAATTCAGCAAGTATTAATCAATCTGCTCAGTAATGCGATAAAGTTCACCCCAGAGGGTGGAGCAGTGTCAATGGAAGTGAGCATTTATAACGATCTCAATCAAGATATCCCTAGCTCTTGGCTCAGATTTGCTATCAATGATAATGGCATCGGCATTGACCAAAAAAACATATCCGCCTTGTTTCAGCCATTTACTCAAGTAGATGGAGCTCTTAACCGCCAGTATGAGGGCACTGGGCTTGGACTAGCGATCGTTAAGAAGCTTGTAGAACTTCATGGCGGACGCATTTCTGTAATCAGTACATTGGAGGTTGGCAGTTGCTTTATGTTTGATCTTCCACTAAGTGATGATTTTAAAATCTTGGCACCACCTGAGTCTTCTCTTCAGCAGCAATCTTCTCAGCCCCAAGAGGTGAATCCATCGCCACTACTTTTACTAGCAGAAGATAATGAAGGAAATATTGCTACTATGTCAGCGTATCTAGAAGCGAAAGGATATCGTGTTATCATTGCGCGGGATGGACAGGAAGCGATCGCTCTTGCTAGAATCAATCACCCTAATTTGATTTTAATGGATATCCAAATGCCCGTCATGGATGGGCTAGAAGCAACTAAACAAATTCGGCTTGATCCAATCTTGGCTAGTACTCCGATCATTGCGCTAACTGCTTTGGCGATGGCAGGCGATCGCCAAAAGTGCCTAGATGCTGGAGTGAATGAGTACATTTCTAAGCCAATAAAGCTCTCTACTTTATCCCAGAAGATTCAAGCCTTTTTAACTTCCTGAAAGCTTACACCCGTTGTAATGGTTTGCTTAACAGAAGCCTACACCCAAAATATCAGCGGCAGCGCTTCGCGCTGCCACTGATATTTTGGGTGTAATACCAATTCACAAAAGTGTGACTACACTTCTGTGAATTAAAAACCACACCCTGTAATGGTTTTAAAAACACAAAATGGCTACGCCATTTTGTGTTTTGGTATAAAATTGTTCATAAATACTATCCATACATGTTTACTAATAGACTCACTTTTAATCAAAAATACTTCTACTTAACTGTTGTACTTTTTTTAATAGAAGTTTTTATCGCACTTTTTATCAACGATCAGTTTATTCGTCCTTTTGTTGGAGATGTATTAGTAGTTATTTTGATTTATTGCTTTGTTAAATCATTTTGGAAGGTTCGCGCAAATGTAGCAGCTCTATCTGTGTTTGGATTTGCTTGTGCGATCGAGGGATTGCAGTATCTCAATCTCGTCGATATACTAGGACTAAGACAGAACAAGATTTTGGCTACTATTATAGGGACTACTTTTGATTGGAAAGATATCTTGGCTTATGCTCTTGGTACTGCAATCATATTAGTATGGGAAAGCCGTTAGAGGTGGCGCAAAACGCCACCTCTAATACCAATTCACAAAAGTGTGGCAACACTTCTGTGAATCAAAAACCAAACCCAGTAAGGGTTTTAAAATCACAAAATGGCTACGCCATTTTGTGATTTGGAATAACAGGAATTTTATCGAATTCTAAGCATTGCTTCTATTTCCAGTAGACGACCTTCGGCTAGGCGATCGCGACATTGTTTTGCCGATCTCGCGGTTTCGGTAGAACCTAACGACTCAAACTGGCATTGCTGCGCTTGATATTTCAGCCATTGGCGTTGACCAGCAGAATTTATCATCTCTTCATTCTTCAGGATTTTAGCCAGACGTTGAGTAGTCAAATCTGAAGTGATTTGAGAGATGTTAGTTCCTTGCAAATCAGCAATGCGAGAATTAGTCACTCGCGCTCGACAACTAAAATATAGGAGAGGATAAATTGAGCCTTCCCGAAATGGGGCGCTCAGCTCCTGACAATGGATATCTCGATAGGAATTCCAAGTTTTTTCGACCGCTTTGAGCTGAGATTGCCTAGCTTCAGGTATCCGCCTATAAACTTCTTCATAAATTAGCGATCGCAAGAAATCCGCTGTTTTCGCCCATCTAGAAGCACAGATGTTTAGGTAAAGCTGCGCTTCTCCTTCACAGGCTGGAGGTGCGACTCCAAACTGTTTAGAGTTAGCGATTGTTTCCGATGAGAGAGGAGCGATCGCAATACAGGACAGCCCTATTGCGATCGTCAGAGAATGCAAAAACAATTTCATCTGTAAATTATCCTTGTGATACTTGCAGAGCTCAAACTCGAATCAATAAATCTTTTAAAAGTGTTGTTTTGCAACGCTTTCAAAAGATTTATTGATTCGTTCGATCATAAAGCATCATATTTGCACAAAAGATGACATCTAATAATTCTATAATCTTTGCATCTTTTTAGCCAATTTGAAGCAAATATAACCATGCCTGACTCGCCATCACCTCGCACAGAACTACTCTCCTCTATGCTTTTAGAGTTAATCGAGATTTTGCGCGATCGCCAAGGTGAAACATGGTCAGCAATCATTCGCATTGCCGCTGGTAAATCTGCAACGATTGCGATCGATAATACTCGCATCCATGTCCAGACCGCAGACGACCAAGAATTGCAAATTACAATTTCCACTGCTGAGCCTGACGCACTAAATGATTTTGAAAGTACTGGGCTAGCTTTACGCAACATCATGTTTGGTAAATCTACCCTCGAAAGGGCTGTAGCCTCTGGCAAAATCTTCATTCGCGCTAGTTTCGGAGAGCTATTAAAAATCCGTTCGATCGTCCAATCAGTTCTACTTGATAGTGCGGTTGATCCAAGATTGCTCCGTCTTTGGACAAAATTTGATCGGGAATGGCTGAAATAGAGCTAGGCTATTTTGCTCAAAATGGAAAGTGTACCAAATCCAATTAGAATAAGCCCACTTCCCCAATTGAGCCAGCTCAACCAACGGCGAAGTTCTAGAAACTGTTTGATGATGCCTGTAAATGTACCTGCGATCGCTAAGGGTAATACGGAACCGATCGCATAGGCTAGCAAAAACTCTGTACCCACTAATAGATTTCCTGAGCCTGATACCCAAGCCAACAATGTCACTAATACAGGGGTACTGCAAGGCGAAGCCACAAAGCCAAAGGATAAGCCAATTAGTAGCGATCGCATTCCTGTTGGTAGATTTTGGGATATTTCCCAATTACCGAAGCTGGGCAAACGGAAAGAAATCACTTCCAACAGTTGTAATCCCATCGCGATCGCAATGACTCCCATTACTACCGACCAACCCCAAGCTGTCTGTCCATAAATTTTGCCAAGTAATGCAGCAGCTAGTCCAAAACCTGTAAGGGCGATCGCAAAACCGAGACAAAACCAAGCTGATTGTATGGCAGACTTCCAAGTGCTTTTGGATTCATAGCCGCCGATATAACCAATTGTGAGTGGCAACATCGATAGGGTGCAAGGGGTAAGGCTAGTCACCAATCCTGCCAAGAACACTACGCCGACACTTGTCCATGATGCTTGATTAAGTTGGCTATTCACTAAGGCATCAGCCCATTGTTCGAGTTGGTAAAACCAATTTGGTAGCGATCGGAAAAAGGTATCGAAAAATTGCAGCATAGTGATTACTATTAGGACTTACACATCTGCCCTGCAATAAATTGCGGGCTAAAAGCTTAAACCTGTTGAAACAGGTTAGTTTGAGGCTTTCTTTAGTCAGTTTTAACTGACTTGAGCTTTGAGCCAAGAACTTTAGTTCTTGGTTGATTTGCGTAAGTCCTAACTATACCCAAAATTAGAGTTGCAGCACGAAGCTCTACAATTCTAATTTTGAGTATCAATCTAGGATTGTTTCTAAAATTTCTTGTTTGACAGGCTGTCTTTTGACTGCCAGAGCAAATACCGTCATCATACATTCAGACTAAAATTCAACTCGACTTTGCGGCTAAGCCGCGTAGGGCATCAGCTATAGCTTTGCCCTTATTTTTCGTGAATATTTAAGGACTAAATAACTATGAAACGCATTTTTTCTATTCTTGCGATCTCCTTAACTATGTTGGTGAGTCTTGCTTTCGGGCAACCAGCATTTGCAGAGGTATCTCCAGGCGCAAAAATCTTTAACAATAACTGCGCACAGTGTCATAAAGGTGGCGGGAACAATGTAGTTGCTGCTAAAACCTTGAAGGCAGATGCCTTGGAAAAGTACGGCAAGAACTCCGTAGAAGCAATTTCTTTGCAAGTTACCAGAGGTAAGGGCGCAATGCCTGCCTTTAGGTCAAAACTTAAACCCACAGAAATTGATCTAGTTGCCAACTATGTACTTGAACAATCTCAGAACGGTTGGGCTAAAGGATAAATATGTAAGCTAAGAGCGTGTTTGAGCAGTTAATGCATATAAGTTTTTCGGCTAAAGCCAATTTTTCTGCCCCCTAAATCCCCCAATTCTGGGGGACTTTAATCTGGTTCCCCCCAGAATTGGGGGGCTAGGGGGGGCTAAAGCAAAACCTCTCAAACACGCGCTAAGTCGTGCATGGCGCGGCTTAGCTTTTAGAAAACCACATTATTTGATCACTTTTTTAAAATGAGAGATAACAGATCCCATGATTCATGCAAATAAGTGCCAATATCAATTGCAGGCTAAGTTTGCTTCTAAGTTTGCAGTTTTTTTGTCATATGCCACAATTACATCTTTGACCAGCATTAATGCGGCTATCGCTGAAACCATAAAACCCAGCGCCAGTTCACAGATTTTTAATGCCAAGGGTGAACTGGTGGGAACTGCAACTTTTAGCCAATCTGCTTCAGGTGTAAAAGTAACACTGCAAGTTCAGAAACTCTCTCAAGGAGAGCATATGGTGCATTTACATGAAAATGGTAAATGTGAAGCGCCAGACTTCAAATCAGCAGGCGCTCATTTTGATCCAAAGCGATCGCCTATGGATAATTCCCACGATCACAGGCTTAATCATATGCATAACAAACATCACCATCATATTCATGATAAACATGAGGAGATGAAGCATGGATCTGATCAAAATAAGCCTGCGGGTGATTTGCCAAATATCATGGTTAAGCAGGATGGGACAGGAACTTTGACGGCAAACATGTCAAAATTAACTCTGGGTATGGGACCCAACTCTTTACTAAAGCAAGGCGGTACTGCGATCGTCATTCATGCAGGCGCAAATGGGAAATCGACGATTCCGAATGTTGATTATAAAACTCGTATTGCTTGTGGCGTAGTCAAATCCCAATAATTAAGAGTTATCATTAACCAAATGTTTGAAGTAGCTTCTATTCTATTAAATTTGCATTTATCCACTGCTTCTTATATTCACAGTTCACATTTAGCCCAATTTTCATCACCTGTTCGCATTGCCCATGAAGTGAGAACATCACAAGAAGTTGGGGGTACAATTCATATCGAGCCAAACGATCGCCCTATTGTTGGCAAAAAAACTACCATTTGGATTGCTCTCACTAGACGCGGCGGTGAACTCATTCCCTATAGAAAATGTAATTGCCGTCTGGAAGTGCGATCGCTAAGCGATCGCAATATTCAATTTACAGTTGCTAATCCTTTGGCAATTATTGAGCGTTATTTGGGGTTACCGAGTATGACTGTGACTTTTCCACAAATTGGTAGATATGAACTTAAGTTAAGTGGTTCGGCAAGAGATGGTGAAGATTTTCAGCCGTTTGAATTAACTTTTACGACCAATGTGGGTAGATAGTTGGGGATGTTAAAAGTGTTGCTAAGCAACACTTTTAACAATAATTCAGTGCAAAGCGCTATAAATAAATAATGTTAGATTTACTGCTTGTTGCCGCTTTAGGATTTTTGGGAAGTTTTGGTCATTGTGTAGGCATGTGCGGCCCCTTGGCTGTTGCTTTCTCTCTTTCAGATAAAGAAAGCAAGGATAATCCTAAAAAAAATCCCAAAAATTGGCAACAGCATTTGTATTTTCATGCATTGTTAAACCTTGGCAGGATTTTAAGTTATGCGATCGCAGGGGCTGCCATTGGAGCGATCGGGTCGGTACTAGTTGCGGGTGGACAGTTAGCAGGTTTGGAGAGCGATCTGCGGCGTTGGCTAGCGATTTTGACAGGTATTCTTTTGGTGTGGATGGGAATTGTGCAGATTAAGCCTGAAGGTTTGCCAAATATTCCTTTTCTCAATCCAATGGCTCAGGTTGGTTTACATCAACGCCTCAACAACGCGATGATGAAATTATCACTGCATTCTCATCCATTCACACCTGCTTTATTAGGTATGACATGGGGATTGATTCCCTGTGGATTTCTCTACACTGCTCAAATCAAGGCGGCTGAAACTAGTAACATGACGCAGGGGGCGCTAACGATGTTGGCGTTTGGATTGGGAACGTTACCCTCAATGCTGGGTATTGGTGTATTTGCAGGTTTATTAAGTCGCGATCGCCGTAGTCAGTTATTTAGAATGGGAGGCTGGATTACGCTCACCATCGGTATCTTAACGCTATTGCGAACGAGCGATATGGTGGATTACACAGGTCATGCGGGTTTGATCTCGTTAATTCTTGCCCTCGCCGCTCGTCCGCTCAGCCAGATTTTCAAGTCTTTTTCAGTCTTAATGACCTATCGTCGTGCGATCGGAATCGGTGCATTTGTTCTATCCCTTGCCCATACTTTCCATAAAGTTGAGCATACTTTTCAATGGAACTTTGATGCTTTATCCTTTATGATTCCGCAGCATCAAATATCGATCTGGATTGGCGCGATCGCGATCGCGCTGATGGCTCCCGCTGCTCTCACCAGTTCCGATTGGATGATGATGAAACTCGGTAAGTCTTGGCGCTATGTGCATTTGCTCTCAGTTCCTGCGTTGATATTAGCGTCAGTACATACAATTGCGATCGGCTCTAATTATCTTGGTGCGATGGCTTGGGCTCCTAAGAATTGGATTTTGACGATTTTATGTGGGGTGGTTACGGTGGAGACTTTGTTGATTAGGTTTTTGAAATTTAGAAACTAATTGCGATCGCTTAGTGTCGAACCATTCTAAACAATTAAAAGCCCCGCCCTTGCTATGTCATTGGACTAATCTTTTTAGGGATTGTTTTTAGACGTATCCCAAGTGGAACTTGAGGCTTCGCAAAGGGAAGGGCTACTTATATAAATAGCATGTTTTATAGGTAGGAAGGTTTAATTATTTGGTAGGATGCGTTAGTGCAACGTAACGCATCAGTTAGTTTAAAGATGATGGGTTACGCTATCGCTAACCCATCCTACATTTTCAGCAATCTACTTATTTAACTTGCCTGTTGGGTTTCGATATGTTGCCAGTATTTGATTTGTCCGTCTTGATGGCAGAGTAAAATGCCGAACCATTCAAGGCGTTCGAGATTTTCGGAAATTGCGTTTTTATATCTACCACCGTTTTTAAATTGGGCGGCGATTTGGGCGATCGTCCAAGGGTTGTTGCTGGTGCGAAGGAGGTCGCGTATGGCGGCGAGTTGGTCTTTGGGTTGTTTAGGGAATGTTTTGACTTCGGCTGGGGCGATCGCAATTTCCTCACTTTCGCCAACACCTTCGATGATGGTTTGGGTGCGGACTTCGTTGGGTGCTTGGTATTCGGGACGGAGCCAGCGTATATGTCCGTTACGTTCTTCTTCGGCGCGTTGGGCGTTGAGGGTGACAAGGCGATCGAGGATGATTTCGGTAAGACCCTCTCCCCCAGCCCCTCTCCCAGAGGGCGAGGGGAGCGAAGAGGCGGTTTGGGATTGAAGACCCTCACCCCCAGCCCCTCTCCCAGAGGGCGAGGGGAGCGAAGAGGCGGTTTGAGATTCGTTTGTGAGAGCAGAACGTTCTATTTGAGTCTTGTCCCCCTCTCCCCTTGGGAGAGGGGCTAGGGGTGAGGGCGGATTGTCTAGCAGTAAGGGTTTCAAGTCTTCCCATCCGTAGGCTTCTAGTACGGCGTTGTCTAGTTCGTCGTGGATTTGTTTGAGGGTAGAGACTAGGGCTTTGTTGTTGTATTCTCTGTCTTTGTCGGTGAAGTCTTCGCCTTTGCGGAGTTTTTCGAGGAGGTTATACATTCCTGTAATCGTGATTTCGGGATGTTGGGCTTGGACTTGTTTACGATGGCGATCGAGTCTTTCGCCTAGTTGTCGAATTTTTTCTTTTTGTTCTAATGTTGCATCTGGGAAAGGGAAGGGATCGAAGCAAATTGTTTTTGGATAAACACAAATATATTCAGTACGTCCGAGCTTTGCTCCACAAGATAACGCCCATTGAAAGTGAATTTCACTAGATAGAATTCCTAAAAAATAAGCATCTTCTAATGCAATCACAACAATTTTATTGTCTGGAAGCACTGAACTTTCTAAAAATTGAAAAATTCTATGCTTGGCAGTTTCAGGAGTTGCTATATATCTAGTTAAATTCTTTATTGAATAACGAGTTTTAGGCATTGTTTCACCAAACAACCACCAATTTAATTTCCGTGTTTCTCTCTTATTTACGTCTCTTTCTGGTTTTACTTCATCAACTATTTTTTGGAAAGGTTGAGTATATTTGGATGCTTCTACTTCTGACATTCCAAAAAAATCGATCACGAAAAATTCTCGTGATCTACTAGCCAAATCTCTACCGTAAGGAATGAGAATTAAATAACTTGTGCAAATGAGGATAGAATAAATAAGAAAAGAAGGCTTAATTATGTACTATTGCGAAGAGATTGAATCAGAGATGGTGAAGTTTTATATTTCGCTAAGCG
>JBIKYZ010000032.1:0-27983 GCA_044354985.1 Pseudanabaena sp.
AATTACCAAGGCTGCAAAATATTCTTGAAAAGTGGCATGAAAGAAAGAATATACTTCTTCATCTTGATCGTTGCGATCAATCAAACTTAGCCAGCCCACATTACAAGCAAGATTGAATAGATCGCTATTGCCCATCTCCTTAACTGCAAAACTGCGCGACAGTCGAAAACCTGCATCGCTATCAATAGCCTTGATCGCTAATTTACCTAAAGCCTGATGTAATTCTTCTTGCAAAGAATCTTGAGTTCTCAAATCTACATCAACAATATTAGGCTTCCATTCATAAAAATAACGAACGAATAACTCATACAGTCCCGCCTTAATTTCTGGTAAATCTGTATTAGGATTTCGATAAAAAGCTTGACATAACAACGCCAATCGTAAAGGATGTCTGACCATATCCCGAATGCGATCGCGATTAGGTTCCTTTAACTTTGCCTGTAAAATGGAAGCATTTTCGGGACTTTCAGTAAAGCTAAACCATTGACTAATAAATGAATCAATCTGCTCAAACGATAAATTTCCCATTTTGAACGTGTCAAAATTTGGCAATCTATTGATATAGGCATCCCAAACATTCAATCGACAAGTCATCACTACCCGTGATTGTCCGATAACTTCCTTAATCTCTCGATTAATCCTATCTAAAGCCTCTGCCGATGACTTAGCTTGCATTTCATCTAAAGCATCTAATAGCAACCAAATCTTTCCAGTTTGGAATTGCTGAAACAGCGATTCCTTCTGTTCTTCATTGGCTTCTCGCTCATTCATCGCATGGGGCAACCAAACATCATTGATGTAAGTTTTGAGCGATCGCCCCTGTAAATCTGCCAAACCAATAAAAATTGGCAAATATTGACTGTCTTTTAATTTTTCAGCAATTGTTACCAAAAAAGTTGTTTTCCCTGCCCCTGCTTCCCCAGCGATCGCAATGTGTTTATTCTCACGCCGCCAATTTAGAAGATCTTCCAAAAACTGAGCATGGGGATAAATTACTTCTTCTGTCTTGAGCTTATTACCCGATTCATCTTGATTATTAGGAGTTTGCTCTTGCTTCTTTGCTTTAGTTTCGACAAGATCAAGCGGCATATAAACATGATTTTCCGCACCCAGTCCTGTCGCTTTTCTCCTCAACTCATTAGCGTCTCGCTGCTTATCCAACATCTCCTCACAAATCACTAGCCAATCTAGCGAACTTTCCTGCAAATCAGGCAAAGGTCTTTCTATTAACTCTTCAACATTTAGACCAACAGCTTCAGCAATCCAAGATAAGAAATCATATCTAATGGGGATACCATGTAAAAGTCTTCTAACTGTACTCAGATCAACTCCTGATCTTTCAGCTAGATTTGATTGTGTCCAACCCCTCTTTTCTTTGTTGTCAGGTCTTACCAGTTCAGCCATACGTTGCTGAATCTTTTTAATCCCTTCAGAAGAAGCTTTTACACCCATAGCCTGATTTTTGTTATTCATTAGCTTGTTAACTACCATACCAGTTACAAGCCCAAGCTTACGCAACTTAGCAAGAATTTAAAAGGTCAGAAAGAGTCACTAACTACTGACCTTTTTTGCACTGGTATGACAGGATTATTCTAGCTAATCTGCAAGTGTTCCGATTATTTCATCACAAAAATGAACACACACAAACAAATCCAACAGATTGCAGCTAATGACGATCTCCTTTCATCAAAAGTTGACTTTACCCCGATCTGTAAAGCAAAAGACCTTAATCATCTTCAACGCCGCCAGCAACAACGCGCTATTACTAACGACATGATTCAAATAGCGATCGCCTATGGTCAAGAGCGCTATGATCAACGGGGTGCAACGATCTATACACTCAGAGATCGTCAACTCAAGTACAGCCCATATGCTAAGTTCACAAATGCTTTAAGAGGTTTACAGGTGATCTGCATATTGGGACAACCAATGCTTCGTGTCATCACCACATGTTGGCACTTTGACACTAAGCAAAGCATGAGAAAATAAAATTTCGAGTACCGCGCCTTGCGCTGATATAAACCCCAGAGAGAAGCTTACAAGTAACGATTCTCTGCACTTGTAAACTTTTCTCTGTAATGCTTGAATCCTCAACAGGCTGTAAGTCCTGTTGAGGATTCAACAAAATCCTGTCAAAATGTCATACCACAGAACTTCAATCGTATGAATAACTACACATCCAAATCTTACTTTAAAAAGCTATCGGAAAAAGTGAAAGCAATAGAAAGTCTTTATAAAACATCTATCTCCGAAAGATTGAGAGTTAAGCTGGAAATGATTGATATGACTGATCTCAGTAAGTATCGTCCAGCTCCACCAAGGCGATTAAGTCTGTTTGAACTTAACCCAGACACATATTTATCGGATCTTGAGATTGATAATTTAGTTTCTGAATATGGAGATTTAATTGATCTAGACGGTTCGTGTGTATACTTTTGTACAAGCTACTATGGAGAGATCGATACAGATGCCCCTCCACGGCGTATTAACCCAAGATCTCTCTTTCAAGTAATCAAGGATAGGACAGCAAAAAACCTTGACTGGTTGGAGGTTGTATCTAAATTACTCCCGTTCATGAAGAAATATTCTCATGTCTATGCCAATTTACTAAAAGAAATGTTCGATATCGACGAAGAAGAGCAAATGAGAGCAGATTGTCAAGAAGGTGTTGAACATATGGAATGGCTACTTTCTGAGTACGGGGAAGATGTATTTCCTGACAGGTAACTTCAGAAAATAGTCTCGGAATTTAGCTAACTCGGTTTAATCGTCACAGTTAGCCTTAATCCCAAACTGTCCAACCAAGCAGCCAACTCATACACCGCTTGACTTTTATCACTTACACCAAAATCTTTCACCCATTGCCGATCGCCATCACCACCCAAAGCGATCGCCACATCATCAAGCGCCGAAGCCAACAACTCAGGCTCAGGATCAGATTCCTCCAAAATTGCCGCAATGTAGCCAGCCGCCCTTTCAGGATCTTTGAGCGAATTAACTAAATACTCTTGATAATCTCTACTAGTCGGAACCTTCACGCTTTGCATAATCTCTCCAATACTCCTTAGCTAACTTAATATCTCGATCCTGCGTACTCTTATCACCACCACACAGCAAAATCACCACCACAGAGCCAACTTGCCCAAAATAAACCCGATAACCCGCACCATAATCGATCTTGAGTTCGCATACACCCTCACCAACAGATCTGTAATTGCCTAAATTTCCCAGCGTTACTCTTTTAAGTCTAGCCGCTATTTTATCCTGTGCCACGCGATCGCGTAAGCCATCAAGCCATTGAGCAAAAGGACTCGATCCATCAGACCTTGTATATTCACGAATTTTCTTGGGTTGTGACTCCATAAAGTAAATGATTGAGTAGGGACAGATAACGACATTTAAGACAGATATTATCTTCCCTCAAATGTCCTTCACTTCCACAAATTCAAACGCTAAGTTAAGCACATCGAACTCAACTTAGTTATGAACACCCACAAACAAATCCAACAAATTGCCGCAACCGACGAACTCCTCGATCAAGCGATCGCCCTTACCCCCATCCGCAAACCCAAAGACCTCAACCACCTCCAACGCCGCCAACAACAACGCGCCATCAGCAACGACATGATCCGCGTTGCCATCGCCTACGGAAAACAACGCAGCGATCGGCATGGCGCGATCGTCTACACCTTAAGCGATCGCCAACTCAAAACCAGTCCCTACGCCAAATTTACCGACACCCTCAGAGGCTTGCAAGTAATCTGTTTACAAGACCTGCAAGCCCTCCAAATCCTCACCACCTATTGGAACTTCGACAGCAAACGCAAAGCCAGAAAATAAACCTATGCAAAACTCCAAAGACCTCAGAGCCGCCACCCAACTGCTCAAACAAGCCCAAACCATGATCGACAAATACAATCTCCCACCGCAAAAGTTTCTCGAACAATTGGGATTGCTGCAAACTCAACCCGAAACCGAAATTGTCTTTGAAAAAACTGGCGGACGGTTCTATCTCTTCAAAGCTCTCGAAGAAGCCAAAGAACGCATCGTCATCAAATGTCCTTGGGCAAGCGATCGCGCGATCAACAACGACCTCATGCTACGGCTCAACTATGCCCTCGACCAAGGCGTACAAATCGATCTCGGCTGGGGCTACCAATACGACCTCGGCACGGTCATCAAACAAGACCATCACGGCAACCTCACCTTCACCACTGAAGCCCAATATCGCTATAGCGCCATGTCCAAACTCTTCCAACTCCAAAAACGCTACAGCGATCGCCTACATCTCAAACTCACAGGCGGACATAGCAAATACTTTGTCTGCGATCGGCAATTCGCCTATGTCGGCAGTCACAACATCCTCAGTTCCACCATTCCCAATCTCAAAAGCACCTATCCCGACCTCCAAGGCGATGAAACAGGAACGATTCACCGAAATCTAGAAATCATTCAAAAACTGATTACTCGCTACGATCAAGCGATCGATCTCACTGGTTCCAATATGCTATCAACCATGAAATTGACTGCATGAAACCCGATATCTCCCAAGTCTTCAAACATCACGGCGAATACTTGATAGAGGCACAACATCACCATTCTCAATATCCTGCTGTGCCTCTCGGAAATCCGCCATAAATTTCTCGCTATACTGTACGTCCACCGTTAGCTTTAGTCCCAACCTATCTAACCACGCCGCCAACTCATACACTGCTTGACTCTTATCACTTGCACCAAAATCTTTCACCCATTGGCGATCGCCCTCATTACCCAGTGCTGCCGCCACATGATCTAAACATAAAGGCAATAACTCAGGCTCAGGCTTTTCTTCTTCTAAAATAGCAGACACATAAGCTGCCGCCTCTTCAGGATCTTTTAGAGACTCAATTAAAAAATCTTCGTGAGATTTAACCTGTACCTTTACGCTTTGCATAGTCCCTCCAATAAGACTTAGCCAATTGAATATCGCGTTCTTGAGAACCTTTATCGCCAGCACACAAACAGTATAACCCTTGAACCAACTTGTCCAAAATATATACGATAGCCAGCGCCATAATTGATTCTCAACTCATATACCCCATCACCCACAAACTTAGAATCCCCAAAATTTCCTAGTGATAAACGATCTAGGCGAGCTTGAATTTTTACTCTAGCAGTGCGATCTCTTAATCTGGTAAGCCAATTTTCAAAAGGGTAATTACCGTTAGCATCTTGATACGGTTGAATATTTCTAGGGTGTGGTTCCATAAGTAGTGATGTATTAGAACAGTTAAGGCACTTAAATTTAGTGTTTTGTAAGTTTCCTTCAACTGGACTAGACTAAGCAATACCCTAAGGAAATTAAATGATCGAAACCTAGAAATGATTCAAAAACTGATTACTCGCTACGACCAAGCGATCGATCTCACAAGTTCCCTAATTTCTCAAAAAATAATATTGAGTGCTTAAATTCTCTATAGCTCAACTTTCTGAAGCAGTGCTTATTCAGACATCAGTAAATCTTCCTCAACAGGTTCGAGATAAAGCGCGATCGCCTCATGAATATTTTCGAGAGCCTCCTCAACAGAGTCGCCTTCACTGATACACCCTTGCAAAGAAGGCACATAAACCGTAAAGCCTAGATCTTCACTCGGCTCAAGAATAACTTGAAATTTCATGCTTGATCCAATTGCCTGACACTTACCGTCAATTTTAGCCCCAACTTATCTAACCACGCCGCTAACTCATACACCGCTTGGCTTTTATCACTTGCGCCAAAATCTTTCACCCATTGGCGATCGCCATCACCACCCAAAGCTGATGCCACATCATCAAGCGCCGAAGCCAACAACTCAGTCTCAGGATTGGGTTCCTCCAAAATTGCCGTAATATAGCCAGCCGCCTTTTCAGGATCTTTAGTTGGTTAGCAATTTCGCCCCAGAAAAAATTCACAGGATTGTTACGACCGTTAAAGGCTGCAATATCGGCATTCTCAAATGCTGATGTATAGGACATCCCCGCGCAGTATATTTTTCGTAATTCTTGATGTCTTGCCAACAAGCCAAAACCAACGAGCAAATGGGTCTACCCCCATCCCATCGCCTGTTTGATACCAAAACACAAATGGATACGCTATTTTGTGTTTTTAAAACCCTTACAGGGTTTATTTTTTAATTCACAGAAGTGTAGCCACACTTTCATGAATTGGTATGAGATGAAAGATTGCCTGCGATGATTTGCCAGCTAAGCGAGTTAACCCCTCATCAATCAGATCGCGCATTCCCTGCGTAATAAAAGTTTTCTCAAAAAAAGCACTGCCATCACCCTCAGCCTGAATTAATTCATCAAGCTGCTCGATTTGATCGCTAAGTGTAATTGAGAGTGCATTGGATTGAGGCTGACAAGCATCACGGACTGTTTTCATACTTCGTCTCTATATCCGAGTTTTTGTTGAAGCAGTTCAGATAATATACCTAAATTACCAAGATTAATGATAGAAAGAGCAACGCGCCTCCTATCATCAACCATATAATCGAGGACTACCTACTAATTATCTCAACTGATAGCCTTACTCATAAATGTTATGCCCGATCGCCTCCAAAAAATTCTCTCTAGACACGGAATTGCTTCGCGCCGAGAAGCAGAACAGATGATTTTGGCGGGACGGGTTGCAGTGAATGGGAACAAAGTTACTGAATTAGGAACGAAAGCCGATCCTGAAAGCGATCGCATTGAAGTTGATGGCAAGTTACTCCAAACCAATGCACCAAAATTTGTCTATCTATTACTTAATAAGCCCATAGGCGTAATGAGCACCTGTGATGATCCTCAAGGCAGAAAGACCGTTTTAGACATTCTGCCATCACAGTATCGACATGTTTATCCAGTCGGACGGCTGGACTATAACAGTAGTGGAGCGTTGATCTTGACTAATAATGGAGATTTTGCGAATTACCTAATGCATCCCCGTCATCATGTTCCCAAGACCTATGAGGTTTGGGTTAAAGATATACCTAGCGATCGCATCATTAAACAGTGGCAAGATGGGGTTATCCTTGACGGTAAACTTACGCTTCCTGCATCTGTAAATATTCGGCAAATTGAACGCTGTAAATACCAAACTCCATGTACCCAATTGCAGATAGTTTTGTCTGAAGGGCGCAACCGCCAAATTCGTCGGGTTGCCGAGCAGTTAGGTCATCCTGTCTTATCATTACATCGCGTGGCGATCGCGACTATTTCACTTGAAACTCTTAAGGTCGGGGCATATCGACTACTAATCGATCAAGAAATCGAAACATTATGTCCAATCTAAAAAGAATTTACATTGCACCTCAGCTCAAGACACAGTAAGTAATATAGCTGTTGATATGTAGTGTGTAGTGCAGTAATTTGCCGTGAAAACTTTGCAGAATGTTATATTACTTTAGGTTAGGTAATATAATTACATCAGGTTACTTAAATCACCAATGACGCTCTAAATAGAACTTGTGGTTGTCCAAGTTCGACTGAAAGCCAATTTGAAGCATGTCAGTCCAATCTCTTCCTACATGTCTGTGATTATTGTGAATATTACAACCTCGAAGCAAGCAGAGAAATTAGCAGAAATCGGAGCGCAATTTAAGCGAATTCGAGAAGATAAAGAATTGTCAATTCCGCATCTAACTGCAACTACATTAATTTCTGAGCGCTATTTGCGTGCGATCGAAGATGGTCAAATGGATTCATTGCCTGAGCCTGTATATGTGCGTGGATTTATCCGAAAGTACGGCGATGCTTTGGGGGTTGGAGATCTTTCGGAAGATTTTCCTCTAAATCCTGTTTTGCCCAAGCAAAAGTGGGCAGGCAGCGCTGCGGCTGAACTGCGACCCTTACATTTATATGCACTGTATGTTGTCGTAATTGCGGGGGCAGTTAGTCTGTTAGCAACATTCCTGAATTCACCTGATGCTAATAAAATTAATGATAGTCAAACTAATTTTGGGGATGCAGCTCAGATAAGTTCTGCAAAATCTAACAAAGCGATCGAACCTACAGAAATTTTGTTGCCAAAAATTGGTGGTCTAGCAGTTTTGCGGCAGACAGGTACATCAGTGCCTGTCGCATTAGTAAATCCTGTGGCTGCTTCACCGATAGAAATAAAAAATCAATCACTTTCAGCAGATATTCTTAATAAACCAAACTCTCAAGCTAATCTGGGGCAAGCAAACACTAATTTAAACAATATGCTCTTGGGTTGGGCAAACAGTGGTCTTCCTTCAACCAATACATCTCTCAATAGTTCAACGCTTGCCAACAGTAATTTTGAATTTGTTGGCAACAAGCCCGTTAACGTTGGCATAGTCATGCAAGGTGAATCTTGGATGCGAATTACTGTTGATGGGCAGACTGAGTTTGAGGGTGTACTGAATGAGGGTAAAAAGTTAGTTTGGTCAGGCGATCGCCAAATTTCCGTTAGAGCAGGTAATGCTTCGTCGGTGGCTCTTAGCTATAATAATCAACCAATTAAATTGCTGGGTAAGGAAGGCGAAGTGGCGGAAAGGCAATTTGGCAACAACCAAGCCAATAATAGTAATGTTAGAGGCAACGATTCACAGCTACGGGGACTTGTAGAGGTGATGTCTAACAGTAATTCTCGTAACTAGAACTCCCAAAAATAAAGCGCCCACTACGTGGGCGCTTTATTTTTGTCTTAGTTACTTTCAAGCCCACTTTTCTTGACTAATTCCTCTGGAGTTAGTTTTGCTAAAAATTCTCGAAATGCTCTTCTTTCCGCTTCATCAGCATCCTGATCTACAGGGATTGAAGCTTCAAGAATTACTTCTTCCATTACCCAGATCGGACATTTTGCCCGAACCGCGATCGCGATCGCATCACTAGGACGTGCATCTATATCCTTTTTTATATCACCCTGCGAAACCGTAATTACGGCATAAAAAGTACTATTTTTGAGCGCATGAACGACAATCCGCTCTACAGTTATCCCCCATGCATCCAGAAAATTAAGCATGAGATCATGGGTCATTGGTCGCTCTAGAGGTCTACCATCTAAAGCCCCAATGATGGCTTTAGCTTCAGTTTCGCCGATCCAGATCGGCAAAGCTCTGCGTTCTAAAGTGTCTCGTAGTAGGACGATAGGATTACGGCTTACAGCATCAATAGCAATCCCAGCCACATTCATTTCGATCATTGTTGCTAGCCTTCCTCAAGAAATGAGCGAAAGTACCCCTCATCAATCAAAGCTCTTGACGTGATATTGATAATTAAAGACGATCAATATCTAACTAGCAAGGGTTTTAGTTCGTGAAAGGCTTTTGCTAGCTATTATATCACCCTCTTGATTTGGAGTCTGGCTTCTAGTCTTGTTTTCAGTAATTCTCATTATGAAACCAATTTTGAGAATTGCTATCTTGTTTTTGCTAAGTAGGCACGCTTAATTAATTACACATCCCAACCCGTAAGGTTGGGATAATTTATTCTGTACAGGTACTTAATGCTGAGCCTCTATCAGAGATGAGCATAATTACTTTTTCCTTTGCGTTCATCTTTACCATCATTTTTGATCAGCCTAACATAGTAAATTTTTTGAAAGTCTTGCTTTGCAAGACTTTCAAAAAATTTATTTGTTCAGGTTTGAGCACAAAGCATTGTAGATTTGAGCATTATGGCAATTGCTATCCAAACAACTACCTAAAACATGAAATCAGACTTAAAAAATGTGACTATCATTGGATCTGGTGCGTGGGGATCGGCACTAGCAAATCTAGTCCAAACCAATCAACATCATGTCCAAATCTGGTCACGCCAAAGTCAAGTATCCCTAGTAGAAATGGTCAGTAATAGTGATGCCATCATTTCCGCAGTCTCTATCAAAGGGGTGCGTGTGATTGCGAAACAATTACAAACAGCTAAGTTATTGCCCGATGCAGTTTTAGTTAGTGCCACTAAGGGCTTAGAGCCAATTACTAGACAAACACCATCACAAATTTGGCGATCGCTACTCCCCAATCAACCTCTAGTGGTTTTATCTGGACCAAATCTCTCTAAAGAAATTATGGCAGGTCAACCTGCGGCAACAGTGGTAGCGAGTAACAATGAAAGCGCCGCTCAATTTATTCAACATATTTTTGCATCCAGAAATTTCAGGGTCTATACAAATTCCGATCCCATTGGTGTGGAATTGGGTGGTACGCTCAAAAATGTAATTGCGATCGCCGTTGGTGCTTGCGATGGATTAAATCTGGGTACAAATGCCAAATCAGCCTTGATTACGCGATCGCTGATTGAAATTATTCGCGTTGGGGTTTACTTTGGGGCACAACCTGAAACTTTCTGGGGCTTATCGGGTTTAGGAGATCTATTGGCAACTTGCAATAGTAACCTCAGTCGTAATTATCAAGTTGGCTATGCGATCGCGCAGGGTAAAAGTCTTGAAGATGCGATCGCTAATGTGCAGGGTACGGCTGAAGGTGTAAATACGGCTAATGTGTTAATGGAAATTAGCGATCGGGAAAAAATTAGTGTCCCAGTCTCTCGTTATGTTTATCGTTTGCTAAAAGGAGAAATCAATTTGCAGCAAGCAGTTGAGGGACTAATGGAACGAGATCTTAAACCAGAAAATTAAATATAATCAAAACTATGAATAATCTGCATGTTGTTTCTGCTAATTGTCTCCATGAACATCTCCACGATCCACAAGTGGTTGTAGTGGATTGTCGATTTTCGTTAATTGATATAGAACTAGGTCGTAAGCAATATCAAGAGAACCACATCGAAGGTGCTTATTATCTTGATCTCAATTTCGACTTGTCTAGTCCTGTGCAGAAGCATGGTGGTAGACACCCTTTACCCAATGTTGCCCAACTAGCCGAAAAGCTTTCGCAAATTGGCATAACTTCAGGCGAAACAATGGTAGTTGTCTATGATGACTCACGATTTGCTTTTGCCTCAAGACTATGGTGGTTATTGCGCTACATGGGACATGAGCAAGTTGCAGTTCTAGATGGTGGTTTTGCAGGATGGCAAGATCAAAACTATTCCATTAGCTCAGAGATTTCTCAACAAAGAGTTGGGAAGTTTATCCCGCAATTACAAACTGACTGGGTTGTTGCTATCGAAACGGTCAAAACAAGAAAAGATTTACCAGAAGTAGTTTTAATCGATTCGCGAGAAGGCGATCGCTATCGGGGTGAGCGCGAACCCATAGACCCGATCTCTGGTCATATCGAAGGTGCAGTTAATTATCCTTGGATGGAAGTTACTAATGAGCAAGGTTTTGTAATTAACAATCAAGGCGATCGCTGGCAGGAAGTAAAAAATGCTCAAGAGGCGATCGTTTATTGCGGCTCAGGTGTAACTGCTTGTGTAAATTTGCTATCGCTGAAATTGGCAGGAATTGAGACAGGCAGACTCTATGCAGGAAGTTGGAGCGATTGGTGTTCGTATTTAGTCTAATCGATAATAGGGGCGATCGCTAGCTTCTCAAACTTGCTCTATTGCAATGCTAATATTTGGTGATGTTTGACAATATTTGTAAATTTCTTGCCGAAACTTATTCTGCCGACATTGCCTCATGGCTATTCGGTGAGCCAATCCCACTTACCCAAGTCCAACCACAAGAGTTAGCGGTTGAGCCAATTCGTGCCGATAGTTTGATCTTGCTAGAAGCGGAAGGATTGCTACTACATTTAGAATTTCAAACCAAAGCCGATCCACAAATTCCGTTTAGGATGTTGGACTATTGGGTACGGGGCAAAAGACGCTTTCCTGATAAGACGATGCGTCAAGTTGTGATTTACCTGAAGGAAACAAGTTCAGATGTAGTTTTTCAAGACAAGTTTGAGGAAAGCACAACTCACCATGCATTTGCAGTGATCAGGCTATGGGAACAACCCCTTGCTAATTTTTTAGAATTTACGGGTATGTTACCCTTTGCTATACTTGTAAATGCGGGTAATAAGGAGCGCTTATTACAAGATATTGCTCAAAAAATTGATGAAATCCCTGAGCAAAAAACACGTCAAACTATTGGAGCCGCAACCTATGTGCTGGCTGGTTTAGTTTTAGACAAAACTATCATTAAGCAAATTTTGAGGAGAGATATCATGCGTGAATCTGTGACATATCAAGAAATTTTGCAAGAGGGACTTCAAGAGGGTCGCCAACAGGGTCGTCAAGAAGGTCGTCAAGAAGGTCGCAAGGAAGGTTTAGTTGCGATTGTTTTAAGATTGCTAACCCACAAGTTTGGGACTTTGCCGCCAAAGCTGCATACAAGAATTACGCGATTACATATCCCTCGCTTAGAGAGTCTTGCTGAAGCGATTTTGGATTTTCAGAGTCTTGCAGATTTGGAGCTTTGGTTTAGCAAGAAGAAATAGTGTCATATTTGATCTAGAAGACCGCGATATTAAAGTTAATGCTGAGTGATACAAGTGTCTTAAACCAATTACCCCGATCGCACTATAATCAGCAATCGGTTAACCTAAGACTAGCGATCGCCAAAACTTTAAAACAAGCATCATGACTTCAAGCGCACAAAACCACCCCACATTTTTACTCGTTGACGGACATTCCCTCGCGTTCCGAGCCTTTTATGCCTTTGGTAAACACCCAGAAGGCGGATTGCGCACCTCGACAGGAATCCCGACTAGTATTTGTTTTGGCTTCTTGAAAGCATTAATCGAGATGCTCGATCGCGAAAAGCCTACGGCAGTTGCGATCGCCTTTGATCTTGCCGTACCCACATTTCGTCATGAGATTGACGATACTTACAAGGCAAATCGTTCCGAAACTCCTGAAAGTTTTATTCCTGATATGCAGAACTTACAAAGGGTTTTAGCAGCGATGAATCTGCCAGCAATTACCCAAGCTGGTTTTGAGGCGGATGATGTATTGGGAACGCTCTCACAGGTGGCGAGTGCCGAGGGTTACACCGTTAAGATATTAAGTGGCGATCGCGATTTGTTTCAATTAATCGATATTGATAAGCGCATCTCGGTGCTGAATATCGGACAAAAAGATAAGATCGTGGAATATCATGCAGATCAAGTAAAAGAGCGTTTAGGGGTTTTACCTACGCAAGTCGTGGACTATAAAGCTCTTTGTGGTGATGCTTCTGACAATATCCCTGGGGTGCGGGGTATTGGCGAGAAAACGGCAATTAAATTAATCGAGGAATATGGCAGTTTAGAGAATGTTTTAGCGGCAGTACCGAAGATGAAGGGGGCAGTTAAAACGAAGCTAGAGCAAGGAATTGAAGCGGCAAAACATTCGCAGTTTATGGCAACGATCAAAACCGATGTGCCGCTGCCGATGGTGATCGCAGATTGTGAATTAACGGGTTTTGATACTGCTGAAGTAATTCCTTTATTAGAAGAGCTTGAGCTGAAGGCTTTTGTGAATAGAGTCGATCAGATTCATGCCAAGTTGTCGGGCAACTTTGAGAAGAAGCCCTCAATCTCAGCCCCTGTCTCAAAGAGCAAAGAGACAAATACTGATTCCTCTCAAAATCAGGATAACAACGAAGATGAGGAGCTATGGTTTGACTTTGCCAAACAGGAGTCTGATCAAGAGATCGCAGCTTCAGCGTCGTTAAAGTTAGATGTACAGATTATTGATGCGATCGCGAAGTTAGAGCAATTAGTGGAAACTCTTCGCAGTAGTAAACAGCCTGTGGCTTGGGATACGGAAACCTCGGCACTAAATCCCTTTGAAGCCGAATTAGTAGGAATTGGTTGTTGTTGGGGCGATTCAATTAGTGAGGTTGCCTATATTCCTTTAAGTCATAGTGAAGGACAAAATCTTAAATGGGAAGAAGTTAGAGAGATTCTTCGACCTATTCTTGAAGATGCTAGTCATCCGAAATATTTACAGAATGCCAAGTTCGATCGCTTGATGTTTAAGGCGGCGGGGATTGAGCTAGCAGGTGTGGTATTCGATACGATGATTGCTAGTTATGTGATTGATCCAGAGTCAAGTCATAAGCTGGATGATATGGCGATGGAGTTGCTCCAGATTCGCACTGTTAGCTATAAAACGCTAGTCGGTAAGCGCAAATCGATCGCAGAAGTTGATATCCCATTGGTTGCTCAATATTGCGGGATGGATACCTATCTTACCTATCACCTTGTGCCTATTTTGCAAGCACAACTAACCGCAATACCTGAGCTTTGGGATTTATTTCAAAATGTGGAAATGGCTTTAGAGCCGATTCTTGCTGAGATGGAATGGCGTGGGATTAGGATCGACAGAGAATTTTTGAGTGCTTTTTCCTTGGAATTAGAGAAAGATTTAGATGCTTTAGCGATCACAGCTTACGCCCAAGCTGGTAAAGAATTTAATCTTAATTCGCCTAAGCAATTGAGTGAGATTTTATTGGAAATACTGGGCGAGAAATTTACTAAGAAATCTCGCAAAAGTAAGACTGGCTACTCTACTGATGTTGCTGTGCTAAATAAATTAGAAGGTGATCATCCACTGATTGATACTATTCTCGAAAATCGCACCCTTGCTAAACTCAAATCCACTTACGTTGATGCTCTACCATCGCTGATTCAACCCAAAACTGGGCGTGTACATACTGATTTTAACCAAACTGTCGCTTCAACTGGACGCTTGAGCAGTTCCAATCCTAACTTGCAAAATATTCCGATTCGGACTGCTTTTAGTAAGAGGATCAGAGCAGGCTTTTTGCCCAAAGAAGATTGGATATTGATGGCGGCGGATTACTCGCAAATTGAACTGCGGATTCTTGCTCATTTAAGCCAAGAGCCTGAATTGATGAGAGCATTTAATGCTAGTGAAGATGTGCATACTGTTACAGCGCAGCTCCTATTAGAGAAAGAAGAAGTAACTAGCGATGAGCGTCGTCTAGCGAAAATCATCAATTATGGCGTGATTTACGGTATGGGAGCACAGAAATTTAGCCGCGATATCGGTGTGCCTGTAAAAGTTGCCAAGCAATTTATTGATAAGTTCAATCAGCGCTACGAAAAGATTTCTAGTTATATGCAAAGTGTCGAAGCAGAGGCAGAACGCGATGGCTATGTGAAAACAATATTAGGTAGGCGGCGCTATTTTCGCGGACTAAGTCAGATCGGTGGCTATCAAAAGGCGGCGCTATTGCGATCGGCAGTTAATGCTCCCATCCAAGGAACCAGTGCCGATATTATCAAGGTTGCCATGTTACGGGTGAAAGAGCTTTTGTCTGGGTATCAGGCAAAGCTACTTTTACAAGTCCATGATGAACTTGTATTTGAAGTTCCACCTGATGAAGTCGCAGAACTGCAACCCAAAATTAAAGCAGCGATGGAATCAGCTTTAGAGCTTTCGGTAAAGCTAGAAGTAGATATTCATACTGGAAAGAACTGGATGGAAGCAAAGTAAATCAATGAGAAGTAACGCTTTGCGCTACTTCTCATTGATTTACTTTGGAACTTATCGTCTTTTCAATGCGGCGATCGCAAATCAACCACATGAACGCTACTGAAACGTATAAGAACCCATTTAAGAATTAAATAACATTTAGAATTTCGTTTAAATACTAGATGTCTAGCCCCCTAAATCCCCCAATTCTGGGGGACTTAAATATGGTTCCCCCCAGAATTGGGGGGCTAGGGGGGCACAAATTACAATTCTTAAATGGTTTCTAACAAGAACGATAACCAAGAATTGACTAAGGAAATTTGCTTGTTGCTATAGCTCCCAAAATGCTTTTTTCTTTTTGGTTTTAGTTTTTGGCTGCTCCCAAAATTGAGGTGTGTATGGCTTAGAAAAAACTGGTTCCTCGTTTTCTTCTGGATTAAAACATGCCCACCATGACATACTTTCATGGATATTATCTAATGATTTTCTAGATAGATTTTCTCTAAGCCGAGTAAGACATTTTTCTACATTATCTTCCTCCAATATCTTTTGAATTGTTTCAAGATCAGTCCACATCTCTTCAATTAAGCCCTTGTTAAAAGCTTCCTTAATCTTATCCATCAACTCTTCAGGATAAAGGTCGCAGATCTCACAAACTAGTTGACTATGAAAACATGAATCTTCAGGAGCCTCATCACCAGTAAGCAATCCACCAAAGAAAGAGAATGCTTCTTCTCTAGTAATTAGACCTTCAACCACTGCATATACCATCGCAGTAAGTGCTGAACCACGACTAAATTCATAGGCATTTTTGTTTTGAATAAGACTTTTAATTCCTTCCAGCGAGCCTCCACAAGTTCGCAATAAAATTACTGGTAAATCTTCTGTGGTTGTATCGCCAAATAGATCGTCTGGAAGCGGATCTGGCAAACTAAATAAATCAACAATTACCTGATGAGCTTTAGGTTCTTGAAAATGCCCCAACAGCATCAAGGCATAAGTATAAGCAAAATAATCGACATCTTCTGCATATTTTTGTGGATCCTCTCTGACTTTTTCAAGGATCGCAATGAGATGAGGAGTGATTTCTTCTTTGTGGCTTAAAGCGGCTTCAATATGTTCGCGTTTATATTCCCCATCATAAATTTCAAACCCAGCCAAAATTTCGTTTATATTCATTTGCTTTACCTCAAATATTTTTTGTGATTTGCGATGCTCAATTGTATGAGATAGCTATGATTTTATCTACCTTGATTTAGCTTTTTTTCTTGCGAAGCCTTTAGAGTAATAGGCTAAGGCTATAATTGCTCTAAAAGCTCTGTGTTACAGTAATTGTCGATCAAACAAGCCACAAGAAAAAAAATTTGAAAGATTTGTGAAGCAACTCTTTCAAATTTTTCTTGGTTTGGGTTTGAACGCACAGCGCTGTAAAAGAAGCTTTCAATGTCATGAGAAGTTTAAGCCCTTAGAATCCATGAAAATTAATGCCAATCTGTCTACAGAACTCCTCAACTATTACCGCAAGATTAGTACAGAGTTGTTCACGGTAGTTGACTTAGAGACAACGGGAGGAAAGGGCGATCGCGATCGCATTATCGAAATTTCTGTTCTTCAAGCTACGCTCAAAGATGGAATTCGGCAAATATCTACTGACTTAATCAATCCTCAAATCCAGATTCCTGAACAAATCGTCAGATTTACAGGTATCTCGCAGCATATGGTTGCTGATGTTGATGGCAGCGATCTGATTCTGCCTAAATATTTGCCAATACTCCAATCTGGCGTTCTTGTTGCTCATAATATTGGCTTTGACTATTCTTTTCTCAAAGCTGAATATCAGAGACTAGGTACAGAATATATCGCTCCTAAACAACTTTGCACCGTCAAGCTATCAAGACTCTTATTGCCACACCTGCCATCGCGATCGCTGCCTAAATTAGTCAAACATTATGACTTTAATGTTGGTAAGTCGCATCGAGCTGAATCCGATGCGATCGCATGTTGGTTACTTTTAGAAAAGCTATTGACTCAACTACTCAATGCCAAGGACGTTGAGATCTTAAATCTTTTTGGTCAGCAATGGCTATCTGGAGAGGATATAGCCGTGATTTTGCAACTTCCGCTCAGTCAAGTTGAAGAGCTTTTGGCAGATCCGACAATCAAATCACGGTTTTCAAGCCGTAGGCAAATAAATCTATACCAACGTAAAGAGATAGAATCTTTAGCGAATAAAATTACTCCCTTACGGGTTTGGTAAGTACCTGTGCCATAACATAGTCATCGGGTAAGGATCTTATAGTTGCGTGCTGTCTGGCAATCGGACTGAATTTGAGCTTTGAGAGCATCAAGTGAATCAAACTTCCGTTCAGGTCGAATAAATCTGATTAAGTTTACGCTTAGTTCTTGATCGTAGAGATCGCCTTGCCAGTCAAATAAATGTACTTCGACCGATCGCTGATCGCCATCCACAGTTGGGCGCAATCCAATATTCATCACACCCAATATTTGCGATGGGGATTGTATAGCTGCGTCAGGATTCTTGATCATTACTTGGATTGCGTAAACCCCATCACGCGGTAAACACTTTTGGGTAGGCAGCTCTAAATTTGCAGTCGGGAAACCAATTGTGCGCCCTAATTGCTTGCCTTGTACTACTCTGCCCACAAGGTTATAAGGACGACCAAGCAGTGAATTAGCTAAATCAATTTCACCTTGGGCTAAGGCTGTCCGAATATTGGAGCTACTAATGCGCACAGGAGGCTGATCGAGATCGCCAAAACTCATCGTTTGTTCGGGGATGACCGTCAGGCGATCGCCCCAAATATTTTGTAGATCGCTAATATTTCCTTGTCGTTTCTGCCCAAAGTGAAAATCAAAGCCGACGCTGATTAATTCGACTTGGAGCGAGTCAATTAAAATCTTCTGGATAAATTCGGCGGCAGTTAGCTTAGCAAGTTCAGCATCAAAGGGTAGCAAGACTAATTGCTCGACACCGAGAGATTTAAGCAAGGCTACTTTTTCGTCAAAGGGAGCAAGTAGCGATCGCGTTCTTTGGCTAAAAAATTCTTGGGGATGCGGTGAAAAAGAAACGACTGTACTGGTTAAATTGGGGTTGCGATCGCGCAAAGATATCGGCAAAATTGGCGCAATCACACGACGGTGTCCCACATGTACGCCATCAAAGTTACCAAGGGCGATCGCAGTGGGACGAGAAATTTGGGTTGGGTCAAAAATTACTCTCACGCTTAACATTTTGACACAATAGAAACAAAAAATATTAGTCATTCGAGGTAATTACAATTACATTCATGTGGCGGCGTTTTGCGCCGCCACATAATTACTCGAAAACCTACTTTTGCCGCAATTATCGTTGTATCGTTGATATAGCAATGGTCAGTTAATGGGGAATAAGTTCTGAGATCTCCATTTCATGCCAATGAAAAAGCAAATACATCGATTACGCTTTAACTGTCCAGATCTGCTTTTGGGAAGTTAAGATTTTGGCAATCGCTTATGTCCTCAAGAATAGATTAATTAGAGAAAGGAATAGAGTAATTGGAAGATGAGGCGAAATGCTGCCATGAGAGCGATCGCACTAAAACCTGCAATTCCACAATATTGAGCAATTTCGATCCAGTTTGGGAAACTCTGAAATTGAGAGAGCTTCCCAAAGGTTTGCACACCCCAAACTATAGCAAAGCTCAACAAATTTACGAATACAAATAGGTCTTTATTATCAAGAATGGAACTAATTCTGAGCAGAATCACACCAATCAATACGGCGGCAAAAGCAATTAAATTGTTAGGAGAGCCGATGAAGGCGAGCCCGACTGTTGCACTCACTTGCCATAACAACATCGCTTCGATACCAATCAAAAAAGCGGCAATGAATTGAATCTTAATTGGTGTTGCTAATAACCAAGGCGTTTTCTGCGATCGCTGAGCTACAGGCTTAGGAACCGAAGGTGCAAAATTAGGAAGTGGTGCAGGTGGAGGGACTTGGATACTAGTCTGATGTGCCGATTGCACTGGTGGGGTTTGTATTGGATTGCTTTGTACTGGAGCGCTTATCGATGGCTGTACTGATATTTGAGAATTGAGGGCTTGGAGGACATCAGCCGACGAAGAAAAGCGATCGCTGGGAGCCGTCTCTAACATTTTATGTAAAACATTATTAAGAAGTGGACTTAGCGTAACAAAGCGATCCCATTTCCATGTGTTGTAATTTACGTCAAATAATTCGTCTGGATCTTTGCCAGTTACCAAAAATAGGCAAGTTACTGCAAAGGCATAGAGATCCGTAGCGGGAAATACTGTATCACCCCGCATTTGTTCGGGTGCACCATAGCCTGGGGTAAAAATACCCGTGGATTTTTGACCTTGGACAGCTCCAGCTACCTGCTTGACCGCGCCAAAATCCAGCAAAAAGTAAGTTTGATCAAGCTTGCGCACCATGATATTTGAAGGCTTGATATCACGATGGATCGAGCCTTTGTCATGAATAAATGTCAACACAGGCAATAGGCTTTGCATGATTTCTAAAACATCCGCCTCCGCGATCGCGCCATGCTGCTCAACAATTTGCTCTAGGGTAAAGCCATCAACAAATTCCTGCACTAAATAAAAAAATTCATCCTGTCCCGACTGCACCTCAAAGTATGCAAGCATGTCAGGAATTTGTGGATGAGTCCCCAAATCTTCTAAAACTGTAGCCTCTCGCTCAAACATTTGCTTGGAGATTACCATCTGAGAACTAGTTAACCCCACGGGTTGCAAAAGCTTCACCACGCAGCGTTTCATCGCAGGCGTATAGCGATCGCGAGCAAGAAAAGTCGCCCCAAAACCACCCTGTGCGATCGGGCGTTCAACGATATATCGTCCTCCAAGCAGTAAAGGCATCCCGCAAGCCGTGCAGAATTTTTGAGTGATCGTTTTGAGCGTATTGCCGCTATCAAGATCGGCAAAAGCATTTAGAGGCTTGGTACAATTCGGGCGCGTGCAGTAAATATCCACGTTAGTACTGTATTTTTGGCATACTGTATTAGAGTCTACCTAAGTTTCTCCCTCCTGCGCCCATGAGTTCCAATTTTTTGCTTCATCTCAACCCTGCCCAACAAAAAGCCGCAAGCCATTTGCATGGCCCAATGCTCGTGGTCGCAGGGGCAGGCTCAGGGAAAACAAGGACATTGACCTATCGTATTGCCAACTTAATGCTCAATCACGGCGTTGCGCCTGAGCAAATCCTAGCAGTGACCTTTACAAATAAAGCTGGTAAGGAAATGAATGAACGAATTCAATCCTTGTTAACTCAAGAGGTCGTTCAAAGGGAATTAGGCAAAACCTTAAGCGAAATCCCTGACTGGGAACAGGACAAACTTCGTAAAAAAGTTTATAAGCAATATATCAATAGTTATGCCCAAGATGGACTATGGATGGGAACTTTCCATAGCATGTGCTGTCGAATTTTGCGCCTTGATATTGATAAATATAAAGATAGCAACGGTCGCAGTTGGGCAAAAAACTTCTCGATTTTTGATGATTCTGATGCGCAATCATTAGTTAAAGATATTGTCATCAATCAGCTAAACCTTGATGAAAAGAAATTTGAGCCAAAATCCGTACGTTTTGCGATCGGTAATGCCAAAAATAAAGGTTGGACTCCTGAAGAATACGAAGCCCAAAGCGATGATTCGTCTTTTCGTAAACGTGCGATCGCACAGGTTTATAGTCTTTACCAAAATCAGCTAGCCACCAATAATGCTCTCGACTTTGATGATTTAATCTTTTTGCCAGTGCGCCTATTCAAGCAAAATCCTGAAGTTCTTAACTACTGGCACAATCGCTTTAAGCATATTCTTGTGGATGAGTATCAAGACACAAACCGCACTCAATATGATTTGATTCAGTTACTCTCCACTAATGACAAAAAGCCGACTTGGGAAAATCGTTCCATTTTTGTTGTCGGTGATGCCGACCAATCGATTTATAGTTTCCGCTCTGCTGACTTTACGATCTTGATGGAATTTCAAGATGCTTTTGGCGATCGCTTGCCTGATGCCCATACAGGCACAATGATCAAGCTAGAAGAGAACTATCGTTCCGTTGCTAATATCCTCGAAATTGCCAATCAACTGATCGACCATAACACTCAGCGTATCGATAAAGTCCTGAAAGCAACTAGACCCGACGGAGACTTGATCGAGTTATTCCGTGCCGATGACGAAGTTGATGAAGCCCAGTTTGTGATCGAGCAGATTCGCCGCGTTAAGACCAAAACACCTAGCGCCAATCTTGGACATTTTGCGATTCTCTATCGTACTAACGCCCAGTCTCGCCCCTTTGAAGAAATGCTGGTGCGTTGGAATATTCCATACAAAGTTGTGGGTGGCTTACGATTTTACGATCGCAAAGAAATTAAAGATGTTCTTTCCTATTTGCGCCTGCTGTCCAATCCCTCCGATACCCTCGGCTTGATGCGAATCATTAATGTTCCTAAACGCAGTATCGGCAAGGCAACTCTCGACAAGCTCCAACAAGCCGCCCAAGAACTCAGCGTCCCGATCTGGGACATCATCAGCGATGAAACAACAGTCAAGACTCTAGCTGGGCGATCGGCTAGAGGTGTGCTCTCCTTTGTAGAATTGATGCAAAAATGGCAAGCTAAAGTTGCCAACACTTCTGCAGCGGACATCATTCAGGGCATTCTTGCTGAATCGGGCTATGTCGATGAACTGAAAGCTCAAAGTAATGATGAAGCCAACGATCGCATTTCTAACTTGCAAGAACTGTATAACGCAGCACTACAGTTTGCGGAAGAGAATGAAGATGCTTCCCTTGATGCTTTCTTAGCTAATGCGGCTCTTGCTTCTAGTCTTGATGACAGCAGTGAGAATGCCGATAAGGTCACCTTGATGACTCTTCATGCAGCTAAAGGTTTAGAATTCCCTGTGGTCTTTCTCGTTGGTCTAGAGCAAGGCTTATTTCCTAGCTTCCGTTCCATTAATGATCCGATGGCCTTGGAAGAAGAGCGTCGTCTCATGTATGTGGGTATCACTCGCGCCCAAGAGAAGTTGTTTCTCAGTCATGCACAAGCCCGTCGTCTCTATGGCAATCGCGAATATGCTATTCCCTCTCAATTCCTTGCAGAGCTTCCCAAAGAATATCTCACTGGACATGGCATTGATAAATTTATCAGCAAGGCAAGTCAACGGGCTGAAGCCACTAGTGTTAAAGGTTCGCTCAGGTCTGTGCCTCCCGTCAAGGTCAATGCTGTTAAGCCCAAGCCCCGTATTGATTGGCAAGTAGGCGATCGCGTGATGCACGAGAAGTTTGGCGAAGGTCAAGTTGCTAATTTGCTAGGCACTGGTGACAAGATGTATTTAGCTGTTGCTTTCGCAGGGCAAGGCAAAAAAATCATCGATCCCAAACTTGCGCCAATTCAGAAAATCTAGATGTTGTCAGAGCGAAGCCTGTGCAACATCATATGGATACATGTTCCAACTGCGTTAGTGGCTGCCAATTGCGAATATTCTCAAACAGGGCAAGATAACCATTAGTATTTGGGTGCAAACCATCCTGACATAAGCGATCGCGCATCCATGTTTGCCCCTGTTCTTGCCATATATCGAAGATATCTAAGTAAGGAATATCTCGCATTTGACAAGCTAATTTTGTGAATTCTTTATAGCGGAATTGATCCTCGTGATTGAAATGTAGGCAATCGAGAAAAGGCATTTTTGATTCGTCAACGGGAACCATACCCACAAATATTACAGGGCAGAGACTCTGCGCCTTGTCGAGTAAGTTGACAATTTCCAAAGTAAAGCGATCGTAATCCGTCATGTTTCTTCCAGATCGCTTGCCAACCCGTGGAGAATCATTCACCCCAACAGACAAGATCATCAAATCGGGGCGCTTATTGCGGAGTTCTCCCCGCAGCAAAAATTCTTGCTCTAATCGTTGATTGACTTGTGCTGCTGTGTCACCTCTTACTCCTAGGTTGTAGAGGACATGGCTGGGTTCTGTAGCCATCCATTGCCGCCTCAGTTGCTCGACCCAGCCCCCATGTTCAGGATCGCCATAGCCATAGGTTAAACTATCACCAAAAGCTGTAACTTTAAGGGGGCGCGGGGAATGACAAAACAGATTAGCAGGCGTTTTCTGGAGGTTTAAGGTTGTCATCAGGCAAAGCGGTTAGGATACTGAATGAGTTACTTTACAAATCTACATCTAGATTAGCGCAACTAAGTACTTTTACTTAATAGGTCTTTAGCTTGATTTGTGTTTTGGTATTAGAGATAAAAACCAACAAGAGAGTTGCGGCGCTTTGCGCCGCAACCCCCCCCCAACTCTCTTGTTGGTTTTTAGATAAAGTGATTTGTTATATCCGACTTTGCCGTGTATCACTAATTATTCACTTCAAGGGAGTAGGTTCTACGCTACATTCAGATGGTGTTTTAGCACTATCGCAACCAATGATTTTTTTGATCAACTTACGTAGTTCCAATGCTTCTTGATATGTTGGCTGTTCTTTCAGTACTTTCTCAACAGCATAGAGAGATTCACTATAACGTTTTGCACGGTATAAGGTCGCAGCTAAAGCATATTGAGTATCAATTCTTGCAATGCCTCCCCACAAATTGTTTGCTTTTAGAGAGAGAGAATAAGCACTGATCGCTTCCGCATCTTTATTTAGATCGTACAAAATCACGCCCCGATTGTGCCAGACTTCAGAGAATCCACCTGATAAATCTATAGCCGTTTGGTATGCTTGTAACGCTTCTTCCTTACGGTTTACTTTCCTAAGCACATTTCCCTTCTTATACCAAGAGGCATAGTCATCAGGCTCAATAGAAATAACCCGATCATAGGCTAATATTGCCTCTGGATAAAGTTGCAAAGCCGTTAATGCATCAGCCTTCCCAAACCAAGCATTTGTATAATCAGGCTTTTGAGCAATCAACTGCTCAAAAGCAATTAACGCTTTTTTGTTTTTGCCTTGATCGAGCAATCGAATGCCATCAATAAAAGCCTCATAGAAATTTTCACTACTCTTGTCTTCAATAAGATTTATATGAGGGTTGCTACGACGAATTTTTTGACCACGCTCAAAAGCCTGAATCGTGTCCTGATAGCTGCCTAGTCTTGATTTTGCCTCAGCTTGCGCGTAGTAGACTAAATAGTCTTGAAGGCTGATTAAATCTTTAGACGTGATGTAGGGAGTATTGGGAGAGAGTAAAACAGCGCGGCGGTAAGCGGTTCTGGCTTCTTCATAGCGTTCTAACCGGAATAACGCTAGCCCTTTAAAAAACCAGACAAAACCATATTTGGGATTAATCTTGATAGATTGCTCTAAAGATACGATCGCCTCTTCATAGCGCTTGAGATCAACTAATGCTGTGCCGCGATTAAACCACCACAGGTAGTAGTCTTCAGCTTTTGCACGAGGCTCAACGCGATCAACAAAGATCGCACCTGGACTAATTAGCAAGGCTTTATCGTAGGACGCGATCGCCTGCTCAAATTTTTTGAGTCCAACTAAGGCTAAACCGTGATTGTTCCATAATTCTGGATCTTTGAGTCCGCGTTCATCTTGCAAAGCAATTTCAAAACAATTGAGGGCTTCTTGAAAGCGTTTTTGCTTTAGAAAAATGTTGCCCAGTAGTTTGTAATTTCCGGGATGCTTAGGCGTTGAGCCAATATTACAGGGCTGCGTTTGACTATGAGCTGGTTGTGCAGTGAATCCAAAAAAAAATTCAAATGTGCAACCTGATAAAATCAAGCAATAAGTTAATGACCGAAGAATTAGAGAGTGAAAAGTCATGATTTTTATTGTTTGAGCAGATAAATTGGGGGATAAATTGTGATTTGAAGTTTTAGTTTTAGAGGGATTCTACTGAGCAACGCGCGGTGCTGGTGGTAGTGGTGGAGATGGCTTTTCATCGGGAGGAGTATATGTTTCATCAGGAGGGGTATATGTTTCAGTAGGCATAGTGCGGGGAGTATCCACATTTGGCAAGGGAGATGCGACAGATTGAGATGTTGGCGCAACAACAGTAGAGCTAGCTAGTTTTTGTTTCGCTTCTTCCACAATTTCCTTGCCACGCGACTGCCAATAAGGAGTTGGCGAAATACCTTTGACAGTATCGATCGCTATTTGCCATTTTTCTTCTTTTGTTGCTTTCTCTGCTTTTTGGATAAGGGCACTATTGTTCTTAATATCTTTCTCCCACTGAGCCAAGAGTTGATCAGCTTTTGAGCGCATACGACTATCAAGAGGGATCGCTTGTAACATCGTTTTTGATTCTATCAAATCACCTGCATTTTCATATTTGTCTTTGGCTAAGGAGATTAATTTATCTACGTCATCATCAGCTTTTTTCTCCTCGTCAGTAAGTGCGATCTCATTAGTAAGTATGGTCTCTTTATCTTTTAATTGATCTACAGCAATGGCAAGTTCTAAATTTTTCTTCTCAATATCAGCAGATTTGGATCGTGCATAAAAGTATGCTCCAAATGCACTACTTACAATAACTCCAACACCTAAAATTATGGTAAGTAATTTTCGCGTTATATATTTGGCAGTTTCTTGGGGTTGATTTTTAGAAATATTTGCTTTTCTGTAAATTTGAGTGTTGGAAAAGTTTATCTTATGTTTTTTTGTTTTATGACTATAATTTGATTCTGAATTTACTTGTTCTGAAGAAGGTGATTCAGTAGATAACGGAATTGGCGATGATGGTCTTGGCGACAGAATTTTAAGGAGGTTAGGCGTCAATAATAACGTGCCGTAATCGCTAGTTAGAGAGGTGATCGTAGGTTCGGAAGGATTAATAATTGGCTGAAGAGATTTCAACATTTGTCCTGCATTGTCATAGCGCAAGTCAGGTTCAGCCAAGAGAGCAATATTTAGAATTTGCATAAACTGATCGCTAACATTGCAAAGCTGTTGCCAGTTCCATGTATCGTTTTGTGCTTTTAGTGCTTTGGGTGGAAAGCCTGTTAGCAAAACTATGATTACAACAGCAAGAGCATAAATATCACCTGTGGGTGTAGCTTGGTTCGTTTGCAATACTTCTGGCGCTAGATAAATGGGATTATTGGTTCCATTTGCACTCAGCAGTATAATCTCCATACGGCTGTAATTATAGGCAACTGTATCTAACGAGATGGATCCATGTGATTGTTGGCGATCATGCATCTCGCATAGATGAGGAAGTATTTGCCGCAAGATATCCTTTGCTTCCGCTTCAGAAAGTCCATGCCCCGATACTGGGGCAAGTAATGTGCGATAAGTTGAATATTGCGTTGGCATAACTTCATCAACTCCTAAATTTAGACCTGTTGGGATATTAGCTCAAAAAGTCTTGAAATCTTCTTGCAATACATGTTTAATAGTTTTTTTGGAAAATTCCACTAAAGTGTATTCTAGGCAAGCTTTTTACCGATTTTAACTATTATATCGCAACAGGTCTAGTAATCATGTTATGGCTATTGCCAACTATGTAATACCAAAACACAAAATCGCGTAGCCATTTTGTGTTTTTAAAACCCTTGCAGGGTTTGAATTTTAACTCATACTCGGAAGTGTAGCAAAACTTTTGTGAATCGGTATTAAGGATATAAAAGTCCCCAAAAACTAGTTATGCGGTTAAGTGCCGTAAAGCTTCATGAGGCTTGTAGTTGGCAACAGCTATATATTGCAACCAGTTCTAATAATTATGACTGTAGATGGATATTTTTCTTTTATCAATATTTAGGCAATTTGGCTCTTTTTTTCTGCGTTTAACAATAATGCTCGCGTTAGCCTAAAACATTACAAACTGTAAGAAGTTAAGCAAAATTAAAAACTCAAATCCAAAATCTGTACCGCCCGCGCAGCAGGCGGTACAGATTTTTGGGTTTTATAATTAATTCTTAGCTACTTATGATAAATCTTGAAGCAAACATGACCTATGAACCAAAGATTTTTTGTCGCTTTGTTGCCGCCTGAACTTATTCAAGATCAAGTTAGGCAAATTCAATCAGATTTTGAATTTCGCTACAGCACCAAAGCAACGCTCAAAGCTCCACCACACATCACTCTCATCCCTCCCTTTGAACTATCTAAAGATCGCATTGAGCCATTGCAAATCGAACTAGAGAAATTTGCGAAAACGCGATCGCCTTTTATGATTAACCTATCAGGATTTGCAGCTTTCCCACCCCGCGTCATTTACCTTGATGTTCTTCCCAATCCAGTTTTGCCAGATCTATATGCAGATATCACGACAACATTAGCGAATACTCTGAGCATTATCGATCCATATGCTTCTAGACCATTCGTGCCACATATGACCGTTGCTTTTCGAGACTTGACTCCTGATAACTTTGAACTGGCTTGGGCAGAATTTCGCGATCGCAAAATAAATTTTGAATTTGAAGCGACTAATCTGACGCTGTTAGCGCATGATGAGCAGAAATGGAATGTTCTATCCAACTTTGCTTTTTTATAGCGATAATAAGGTTTGCTTAGGACCTTAGTACAGGACAAAAAGTTGCAAAAGTAGACAGGAAGGGGTTTTATAAAAGATAACCACATCGCAAATAAAACCCCTATGAAAGAGATTAACCTATTTCGCGAAAAGTTGCATGAACATCTG
>JBIKYZ010000455.1:0-2683 GCA_044354985.1 Pseudanabaena sp.
TGACAATTATTGGCATAATGGGTTTAGGGATAATGATTTGTTTTCGGTTGAAAGTTGAAACTCTCATTATCCCTTTTCGCTTAATCCCGCTCTTTCTTTGCTTCAATCTTGTCCAAAGTCCAATTTTTAAGGAAGGAGAATTTAATGCCTCCCCCTTTTTAAGGGGGATTGAGGGTGATCTCTTGGAGCTTTTGATCGCAGAAAGTAATTCTTAAATGGTTTCTAAATATCCCCACATCGGCTTGATTCCTTCAGATTGTCTTCATTTTTATAGGCTAGGCTAAAGCTACTTATTGTCTTAAGTTGTGCAAAAAAAGTGTTTTCTCAATATTGCCAGAACTCATGCCAGACTCATCTTCCAATCCTATTTCTAGCTCGATTTCTCAATTTACTCGCCAGATGAAGCGATCGCAACAGCAAGAGTTATTAATTGCCAAAATTGCGCTCCATATTCGGCAATATCTTGATTTGGAAGAGATTTTGAATTCGATCGTTCAAGAAGTACGATTCTTTTTGAAAGCCGATCGCACTGTTATTTATCAATTTAATCCTGATATGAGTGGGATGGTTGTCGCTGAGTCAATCTTACCACCTTGGGAAAGCTGTCTCCATCGACAACTAAGTGATGAATACTTTCCTGAAACTATGGGTGGTGCATATCGAGAAGGGAGAATTTTTGTCGCTCCTGATGTGTATAAGGCGAATCTCAGTGAATGTCATTTGCAAATGTTAGAACAGTTCCCCACAAGAGCAAGTTTGATCGTACCCATCCTTCGCCCCAACAACAAAACCGATCCTCTGTGGGGCTTGCTATGTACCTATCAATGTTTTGAGCCACGCGTTTGGGAAGAGACAGATATTCGCTTACTTCAGCAATTATCAGTACAGATAGCGATCTCGATTCAACAAGCTGAACTCTATCGCAATCTTCAGATCGCGAACCTCTCTTTAGAGAAAGAAATTAGGGAACGCAAAAATGCCGAACTTGCACTTCAGCAAGCTAATGCAACCTTAGAAATTCGCGTAGCCGAGCGCACTGCGGAACTTTTTCAACGCCAACAAGAATTTATCGCCCTTGCCGAAAATTCGCCTAACGCAACGATTCGCCTCGATCTTCAAATGCGTAACCTCTACGCTAATCTAGCCGCATCCGTAGCTACAGGTATTCCCACCGCAGCCTTTCTTGGTAAAACATTTCGTGCAATGGGATTTCCTGAGAAGAATGTAACGTTGCTCGAAGCTATGGCTCAAAGATTGATTGAAACAGGCGAAGATCAGCGATGTGAAATCGAATATCCCTTACCAGAAGATAAGGGAATGGGATATTATCAATCGCATCTTATTCCTGAATATGCTCCAGATGGCGAAATTGCCACGATGCTATTGATCTTCTATGACATTACCCAGAACAAACTAAATGAAATAGCTCTTCAAGAATCAAACCGTCGTTGGCAATATTTACTAGATAATGTGAGCCTAATCGTGGTTGGGTTGACCTGTGCGGGAGAAGTGGAATATATCAATCCATTTTTGTTAGCGCTTACAGGCTATACCATAGAGGAAGTAATCGGCAAAGACTGGTTCTCTCAATTTATACCCCAGATCGATCAATCGGAGATTAGAGAGGGATTTTCTAGCCTACTGATTAATGACTTTCCGAAATATCATCAAAATGCCATTGTCACAAAGGCAGGCGAAGAAAGAATGATTTCTTGGAACAATACAATCCTGCGCAGTCAAGATAACGAAATTATTGGAACGCTGAGCATTGGTGAAGATATTACTGAGAAATTGAAAGTTGATCGTATCAAAAGTGAATTTATTTCCATTGTTAGTCATGAACTCAGAACTCCTTTAGCTTCGATTCGGGGCGCATTAGGCTTGTTATCTTCGGGTGTATTAGCTAATCGACCTGAGACTGCCCAAAACATGCTCAATATTGCCTCCTCAGATACCGAGAGATTAGTGCGTCTAGTCAATGACATTCTCGACTTAGAGCGTTTAGAATCCAGCAAAGTCACACTCGAGCGCAATTGGTGTGATGTGGTTGATCTATGTCAGCAAGCGATCGAAACGATGCAAGCGATCTCAATCGAAAGCCAGATCGAAATATTATGCAATATTCAATCACAGCAAATTCTTGCCGACCGCGATCGCATTGTCCAAACCTTAGTTAATTTACTCAGCAATGCCATTAAGTTCTCGCCACCGCAAAGTCAAGTTCAACTGGAAGCTAAACAAATTGCCAATCAGATTGTCTTTCGAGTATGCGATCGCGGTCGTGGTATCCCAGCCGATCAGCTAGAAAGTATTTTTGAACGATTCCACCAAGTCGATGCTTCCGATTCCCGCCAAATGGGAGGCACAGGTTTAGGTTTGGCGATCTGTCGCAGCATTGTCCAACAACATGGTGGCAAGATTTGGGTAGAGAGTGTATTGTCAGAAGGCAGTACTTTTTCGTTTACCATTCCCCATCGCTTAGGCTAAGGAACAAATAATTGTTGAGTCGAGCTTCGCTCGACTCAACAATTATTAGGCTTTAAATCGCATAAGTTATTCGCTCATGTAGGTAAATAGGTGGAAGGAGGAAAAAGAAGACGACGCAGGAAGTCAAAATCAATCCAACGTAGATTGTAAGCCCACTCGAACATGGCTACATACAGATACAAATACTTCTTGTGAA
>JBIKYZ010000206.1:0-9094 GCA_044354985.1 Pseudanabaena sp.
ACTCCAAATAACCGTTTAAATTCTGTCGCTGATAGATTTTGACTGGCTTCGTATTTCATCGCTTAATTTGAGTTCTGATAAAAAGCTTATAAATCTAACATGTTTTTGGTTCTGCAAGAGGTCTAATATTTGCTAATGAAACAAATGATTCAAGTGGAGTACCCTTCTATAAGATTGGGACGCTGGGCGGTAAACCAGATGCCTTTATCAGCAAAGATCTTTTTAACGAATATAAATTCAAATACAACTTTCCACGAAAAGGTGAAATTTTAATTACTTGTAGTGGAACTGTCGGTAAATGCTTACCTTACGATGGGAAGGATGCATATTACCAAGATTCCAATATAGTTTGGATTGACAATCCAACTTTAGAAATAAGCAATGTATTTTTACATGATTTGCTGCTAAATATTAACTGGGGAAGTCTAAACTCAACCACAATTACTCGGATTTATGGTTCTGATTTGAGAAGTCTATCTCTTACTTTTCCAATTGATCCTCAAGAACAACAAAAAATCGCTGATTGCCTTTCTTCCATTGCCGATCGCATTACCGCAGAAACCCAAAAACTCGACACCCTCAAAGCCCACAAAAAAGGGCTAATGCAGCAGCTTTTTCCCGCAGAAGGAGAAACCCTACCAAAGTTGCGCTTCCCTGAGTTTCAGGATGCGGGAGAGAGGAAAGTTGCTAGGATTGGAGATTTTGTAGATTCATACAAAGGTGGAGCACCACTAACGCCATCAGATTTTATTATTCATTCAAATTATGAAGTCATACCTAAAAAAGCAATTACAGAAGGGGGATGGCTAAAATTAGATGTTAAACAGCCAACTTACTGTAAAGAGAGTTTTTACAAAGAGAATCTTAAATCTGTAGTTGATAGTACTTATTTAATAACCACGCTAAGAGACTTAGTTCCATCTGGACCAAGTATCGGTTACATCGTAAAGTTCGAGGGAAATAAAAATTATATTTTGGCTCAAGGAGTATATGGACTTAAACTAAATCAAGCAATAATTCCAGAGTTTTTAATACATTTTTCTAATACTCAAAAATATAGAAAAATTATGCAATCGTTAATGGTGGGAAGCACTCAGGTACATATAAGAAATAACGTTTTCTTAAATTTAACAATTAATATTCCCTTACTTCCCGAACAACAAAAAGTCGCTGATTGCCTATCTTCCATTGACGAAGCGATCGCCGCGCAAAGTAAAGCGATCGAACTGCTGAAATTACATAAAAAAGGTCTAATGCAGCAACTATTCCCTTCCGTTGAGGAGGTAAAAGGATGAATTAGCTACACTTTATTCATTCCCTCATTTCTGTTTATATCAATCTATAAAGAGCGATCGCCATGCCCACATCAATAGCCGAATTACTACCCTCGATCTCAGAACTGTCACCTGCCGACAAATTTCAGCTAGTGCAAATTGTGCTGCAACAACTAGCAGCAGAACAAGGCATAAAAAAACAAAAAAAAGCCTGCGCGGAATTCTCAAACACTACGCCAATCCGTCACTTATCGATCAAGAATCAACAGCATGGCTCAACGCTGTAGGAGACAACCATGAGCCTAGTTGATAGCAATGTTAGTAGACACCGAGTGACATGACCGAACAAAATCAAAAGCAACTAGGCACAACCCTCTGGGCGATCGCCGATCAACTGCGCGGCGCGATGGATGCCGACGACTTCCGCGACTATATGCTGGTATTCATATTCCTGCGCTACCTATCCGAAAACTACGAAACAGCCGCCCAAAAAGAACTAGGGGCAGATTACCCTGATATAGCAATAAAGACCACCCCGTCCCTACGGGACACCCCTCCAAAGGAGGGGAATGTGACCACTCCTGCCCCTCCAGAGGAGGGGAATAATCCGAAAAATACCCCTCCTCTGGAGGGGTGGCAGGCAAAGCCTGACGGGGTGGTCTCTACACCCCTCTCCATCTGGTACACCCAAAACCCTGACGACATCGCCGAATTTGAAAAACAGATGCGCCGCAAAGTGCATTATGTGATCCAACCGCAACACCTCTGGGGAAGCATTGCGGAAATGGCACGCACCCAGAATGATGAACTACTGAGAACCCTTAACGATGGCTTCAAATACATCGAAAATGAATCCTTTGAAAGCACCTTTCAAGGACTATTCTCAGAAATTAACCTCGACTCAGAAAAACTCGGCAAAAAGTACAGCGATCGCATTGCCAAACTTTGCACTATCATCAAAGCGATCGCCAAAGGGCTAGAGGATTTTTCTACCGACAGTGACACCCTCGGCGATGCCTATGAATACCTAATCGGACAGTTTGCCTCAGGCTCAGGCAAAAAAGCAGGCGAATTTTATACCCCCCAACAAATTTCTAGCATCCTGTCAGCGATCGTTACCCTCGACAGTCAAGACCCCACCACAGGTAAAAAGAAACGTCTCGATAGCATACTTGACTTTGCCTGTGGCTCTGGCTCACTACTTCTCAACGTGCGCCACCAGCTTGGACTCCAAGGTATCAGCAAAATCTACGGGCAAGAAAAAAACATCACCACTTACAACCTAGCGCGGATGAATATGCTCCTGCATGGAGTCAAAGATTCCGAATTCGAGATCTTCCACGGCGATACCCTATCAAACGATTGGGAGATGCTAAAAGAAGCCAACCCCGCCAAAAAGCCATCCTTTGATGCCGTAGTCGCCAACCCTCCCTTTAGCTACCGATGGGAACCCACCGAAGCCTTGGGTGCTGATGTACGCTTCAAAAATTACGGACTAGCCCCAAAATCCGCCGCCGACTTCGCCTTTTTACTACATGGATTCCATTACCTCAAACCAGAAGGCACAATGGCGATCGTGCTGCCCCACGGCGTACTATTCCGAGGCGGTGCAGAAGAAAAAATCCGCACCAAACTGCTCAAAGATGGCAACATCGACACCGTAATCGGCTTACCCGCCAACCTATTTTATTCGACAGGTATCCCAGTCTGTATTCTGGTACTAAAAAAATGTAAAAAGTCTGATGATGTACTGTTCATCAACGCCACCGAGCACTTCGAGAAAGGCAAGCGCCAAAATCGTCTGTTACCAGAACATATCAATAAAATTACCGACACCTACCAGTTCCGACGATCGCAGGAGCGTTATTCTCGGATTGTAGACATGGAAGAGATTGAAACTAATGGCTACAACCTAAATATTTCTCGCTATATCAGCACTGCCATAACCGAAGAAGAAGTCGATCTATCAGCAGTGAATTCCTCTCTAGTGGAAGTGAAGCAGAAAATTGATGAAGCAACCAAAAAGCATAACGAGTTTCTCAAGGTGCTTGGCTTACCACCTGTACCATGACACATTTATCGGGAGTATAGGTGAAACTGCCTAAATAGCTCCCAGCAAGACCATTGCACACAAAAAATGTCATAATCTGTGTATCAAGACCGAAAAAGTTTGCTCTAGTCATGACAATTCACGGCATATAGTGGTATATCTCAACTATGACAAATTGGTCAGCAAAGAGATGATCAAAATAGTGGCTCTAAAGGTAATGGGTTTAACAGCATGAAACCGTTAAAACTTAGCAGCAGATTTTCGGGGGCAATTGCCACCAATTTTGTCGCTAGTAGTATTTTTCTAACTTGCCTTGCCTTAACTAATAGCCTCAGTAATCCAGCGATCGCGCAGTCTGTAGGATCTCTAACCTGTCAACAACTAACTAATCGCCGTTACGTCGTCATACTGGATCGTCCAGCCAATCAATTACCACAGTTACCAGAATTTCTCGCGATTGCTGCAGTACCCTGTGGTTATCTCAATACTTCAATGACTTTTTTTGGTGGGTTTGATAATGCCCAGTCCTCCACATTTCGAGCAAATCAATTGCGAGCATTAGGGCTAGATGCAGTTGTACATTCCTTCTCAGCCAAAGTAAATGATATTCCTGCTAATTTACAAGCTGCCGTAGTTTTAGTGGAACTCAACCAAGAACCAAATATGGCAATTCAACAGACGCAAAGTCTATCTGGAAAGAGCGCAGTTTTAGCAACATTTAACAATCGTTCTGTACTTTTAGTTGCCCCACTATCAAGTCAACAGAGTGCCAGCGCGATCGCGACAAAGCTTCGAGGTCAAGGGCTAGCAGCGCAAGTAATTGGGGCATCTCTGATTGCTTCTCCATCAACAAGCTCAACAAGTTCTATCCCCACAAATTCAGTCCCAACTTCAAAACCTACTTCTACTGCTAAGGTTTATCGGGTGCTAGTTCCCAATGTAAGCGCTAACACCCTCAAACAGATACGTGAACTTGCACCCGATGCTTTTGTGACTATTTTTAAAGGGAAATCCTATATTCAAATGCGGACTTATACGAATCGTAGTAATGCCCACCGTGAGCGCGATCGCTTAAATGCTCAATTTGCTGGCACAATTTTGATTCAAGATTAAAGCTCAAGATTAAACCTATGGCATCTGGTTCTAAATCTTTAATTAATGCTGATTTACCAGCATACACAGTACGTGTAAGCGATCGCGCCAAATCTGTGCGCCTTTCTCTTTCTGTAGAAGCTGGTTTAGAAGTCGTTATCCCTGTTGATTATGATCGCCAAAAAGTTCCTGAGCTTATCCAAACAAAGCGCGATTGGATTATTCGTAATCAGCTTAAGCTCGAACAGCGCGAGGCTTTTTTTCAATCACAGGCTCCCCATGAGTTACCTGACAGTATCAATCTGCGATCGCTAGGTGAAGAATGGCAGATTGAATATTGCGAGACTCCTACTAAATCAAGAGCGATCGCGATCCAAGAAAAGAAGTCTGAGCTAAAGCTAGTTGTAAATGGCAATATAGGTGATGTCGAAGCTTGCAAATTTTTCCTGAAGCAATGGCTGAAGCAAAAGGCTGAAAAACATTTGTTTAGTTGGTTACGCAAAGTCAGTGTCCGCGCTAAGTTGCCCTATCGCACTACAGCAGTAAGAAGTCAAAAGACTTTATGGGGTAGCTGTTCTGGCAACCGCAATATCAGCCTCAACTACAAGTTACTATTCCTCGAAACCAATGTAGTTGAATATGTATTGATCCATGAGCTTTGCCACACGATTCATATGAATCATTCAGATAAATTCTGGAAATTAGTCAGTAAGTTTGAACCAAATTACAAAATCTTAGATAAATCTCTTAACCACGCATGGCAAGTTATCCCAGCATGGCTTGACTTTTGAGCGATGTTGGGGGGCTATGCGTCTCAACATCAATCAAATCTCTTCAAAATATTTTTTAAAATTGCTGAATTTTTAAGCCTCATCCTTTGGAGAGATTTTCTATCAATTTCCTATTACCGCGCTTTGCACTCAATACCAAACCAAGAAAAGTTTTGAAAGTGTTGCGTTGCAACACTTTCAAAACTTTTCTTGTAGATCGTTTGGTCGGTAATTGCTGTAACTAGTTTGCGATGAAAATAGCTGCTAGAAAGTGTCGCACCAATGGCAAATAGAGGATTTAGCAGATACTTAAAATTTTTCTTTAGGCGAGGTTGATGTGAGCTAACTCACAATATATGAGTGAATCGGGTCTATAGGTAACTCTAAGTTAAGCCCTATACTGTCATATTGAAATTTACAAGTGTGAGGTATGCATTTATGACTGAAACAAAACCAAATTTATTACCAATTATTGGTGGCGCAGCTGTAGTAGTTGCTGGGGGCATAGGCGCTTATTTCTTTCTCAATAAGCCAGCTATTCCTCCTATAGGTAGTAGCACTGCGGGAACATTGGCGGTCGTGCCTAAACAGTCATTGGTAGCAGTTTCTATATCAACCGACAGCGCAGCTCTTGCCAAAATTGAACAGTTCCTGTCTCCTGAAACTAAAAAGCTTTACGATAAAGCGATCGCTGATGCCAAGAAAGGACTGGCTTCAAGTGACTATGATTACGAAAAAGATGTAAAGCCTTGGATCGGCAAAAGTGTAACTATCGCTATTTTGCCTTCTGGAAAAACTGCTAGCTTATTACCTAGCAAATCACAAGCATCCATTCAAAATCGCTATGTCCCTATGAGCGACACAGGCTCGATTCAGTTTGTTCAGGACAAAGACGCTCCTAAAGCCAAGGCAGAACCAAATGGACTGATCGTAATTGAGGTCAAAGACAAGGCTGGTGCTGAGAAGTTTTTGACTGACAAGGTGAAGGCTAAAGCAGGCGGCAAAGAAACTAAATCTGATTACAAAGGCGTACAAATTACACAATATGGGGAAGGTGCTAAGGCTGGCAAAACTGCCATGGTTGGCGACTTCTTAATCCTTAGTCCTCGTGAAGAAGACGTTAAAATGGCGATCGACACCTTTAAGGGTGAGACTTCGTTAGCAAGTGCCGCAAGTGTCAACGATCTGAAGATCCAAAATCCTGTTGTCCAATTTTATATCCCCAACTTTGGTGGATCGATTGCTGAGCTTGCCGCATTAAATCCTGAAGCAGAGACAATTCCCCCACAGACTTTGGCTCAGTTGAAACAGATTAAATCTGTCAATATGGGTTTTGGCATCGATGATGCAGGCATTCGCTTTAAAGCAACTGGTAAGTTTGATCCTGCTGCCATTGCTGCTCTCAAGAACTCACCAAATAAGGTTATCAGTCAAATTCCTGCCCAAGCATTTATGCTAACTACTGGGTTTAATATCAAGAATTCATGGGAGCAATTTGTCAAGTCAGCCGATAATACGCCTGAGGTCAAGAAGGGTATTGACGAAGTTAGAGCGCAATTGAAGTCTTCTCCCTTGGCGATCGATCTTGATAAGGATATCTTTGGCTGGATGGACGGTGAATTTGCTTTCACTGCTGTATCTGGAAAGCCAGAAGGAATTTTGGCTCAATCCCAAGGGCTTGCACCTCTATTAATGCTACAAACCACAAACCGTGCTGCTGCTGAATCCTTGTTTAAGAAACTGGATGATTTTGCATCCAAGAATGGTGCAACGGTAGCCAAAAAAGATGTCGGTGGAGTGTCAGTTACGGAATGGTCGGCGGCTGGAGCTGGCGCGATCATTTCTCACGGATGGAGCCAACAAGACACAATCTTCATTACTGCATCTCCCATTGTGTCTCTCTTCGTTCCGAAGCCTGCAACTGCGATCGATGCTGATGCTACCTTCAAGTCCGTAGTTAGCACTCTACCTACTAGCAATGTTGGTTACTTCTACATTGATGCCGATCGCGCTTGGAGTATTTTCCAAACTTTCATTCCCCCTGCCGAGAAAGCAAAAACTCCTCCTGAGGCGAAAGCTTTGATTGAATCTATTCGTGGCTTAGCTGGAACTGCGGTTTATCCTAACGCAGACACTGCTGAAGTCGAAGTAATCTTGTCTCTAAAAAAAGGCGGCAAGTAAATAAAGCGATCGCGCTTTCTTCATAATAAAAAACGTAGTGGCAATTCATGAATTGCCACTACGTTTTTTTGACGCACTCAAGTGAAAACTGCACATAGTGCGTCTTTTTTTATTGCTGCTCTAAATATTTTTTGCCCCAAAAATGCATCGCATCTAATACAGGTTGTAAGGTTTTACCTAATGGCGTTAGAGAATACTCAACTTTTGGTGGAACTTGCGTGTAGATCTCTCGATGTATTAGCCCATCTCGCTCCATTTCTCGCAATTGTTGAGTCAGCATTTTTTGAGTAATGCCATGCAAACTACGATGTAACTCTCCAAAACGCCTCGTACCATTAAACAGTTCATGCAAAATTAAAACTTTCCACCTGCCACCGATCGCTTCGAGAGTAGCCTCGACAGGGCAGCTAGAGAGAGCGCCCTGATAAGCAGCACTACAATCTATATCAGGCAATGGATTAAGGATAAATGTATCAGAATATTTTTCCATAGTATCTTTTTAGTATGTACCTTACAAAAAAGTGCATACTTTACTAAAAGAGTGCATAGCAATTATATTTGATTTTGTCAGTAACCAACGCATTTGGAAAAAATAATGAGTGAACCGAAGATTGTTGACAAGAAGCCTGTTGTATTGGAATTAGAACCAAAAACTTATTACTGGTGTACCTGCGGTGAATCCACCAACCAACCCTATTGTAACGGTGCACATAAAGGAACAGAATTTACACCTCTTGCCTTTGAAGTGACCGAAACTAAGAAAGTTGCACTTTGTCTATGCAAACATACAGGCAATGCTCCATTCTGTGATGGAGCGCATACAAAACTTTAAGCAAAGCATTAAGTCATAATTTGCAGTGCCTTTGGCGCTGCAAATTATGAAAAACAACTACCAGAGATAAAAATTATGTTGACTATTCGTAAATCAGAAGAAAGAGGACATGCCAATCACGGTTGGCTCGATAGCTATCACACCTTCTCCTTCGCTAACTATTACGATCCGCAGCATATGGCTTTTCGCTCATTGCGGGTAATTAATCAAGATCAGATTGCTGGTGGCAAAGGATTTGGAACGCATCCCCATCGCGATATGGAAATTATTACTTACATGCTGGATGGGGCTTTAGAGCATAAAGACAGCATGGGCAACGGCTCAGTTATTCATGTTGGCGATGTGCAAAGAATGAGTGCAGGCACTGGAATCACCCATAGTGAGTTTAATCCTTCGGCAACGGAATCAGCCCATTTATTACAAATATGGATTCTGCCAAATCAAGATAGCGTAAAGCCAAGTTATGAACAAATCTCTTTCGCACGGGAGGAAAAGCTTAACCAATTGCGGTTGATTGCTTCTCCTGATGGGCGCGATCGCTCAGTCACAATTTATCAAGATGCTTATATTTATGCTTCTATTCTCGAAGATGGCGTAGAAGTTACTCATACAGTTAAGCAAAATCGCTATGCATGGATACAGGTAGCTAGAGGCTCCGTGTTAGTAGGCGATCGCTTGCTAAAAGCTGGTGATGCAATTTCTAGCGATCAGGTTGGCGATTTGCAATTGACTGGCAAAGGAAATGCCGAAATTCTAGTTTTTGATCTGGCTTAGGAATGAAAAATAAATAACTTATGCATTTTGAGGAATGGCTCTATAGTTCCATTTAGGAAGATATTCATCAAAAACAATAGGTAGATTTTCTTTGAAACCATCCATAACCTTTCTACCCTTG
>JBIKYZ010000470.1:0-2676 GCA_044354985.1 Pseudanabaena sp.
CAGAAAGACGATTTGCTTCTCTAAATCCATTGTGATGCATGATATTGTCATCGGTCTGTTTATCAATAGATATGAGTTTTGATTTCAATCCTCCTCATGCTCTCAACAAATGTGACACACTACCCACAATTCCCTATGCCCGTAATGTGAAATTCTATGACTCACCCCGCAACTATCTACAAACAAATCTCCTTCAACACGAGCATGTTGGTCAACGAGGCAGAGTCATTCCCACAATCTATTGGCAACAGTTAGGTCTTGATTGTGAAACGGGCACTTGTGTACTGCCTGACGAAAATGCCAAATCCAATCAACAGAAAGCACATCAACCTGTTGTTGACCCAACTAAAGCGAAAGAGCCTGTTTCTAAAGCCCTGAATGCGGAAATTGAGGAGCTTCTACAAATGTTGCAAAACAGCGATGCTAAGCAAGTTTTGCAGAGCATGAATGAAAATCAGCGATCGCTACTTCGCAGTCTAGCCAAATAACCGTTAATACCAAAGCACAAAATGGCTATGCCATTTTGTGCTTTTAAAACCCTTACAGGGTTTGGTTTTTAATTCAAGAAAGTGTAGCCACACTTTCTTGAATTGGTATAAGAAGAGTTGCCATTCTTAGCATTTCTACTCTTCTCGGCAATGGTGATTAATGTGGGCTGGGTATTCAAGTAAAACAACCCAAAACAAGAAACTTCTTAAAAGCGTTGCTTTGCAACGCTTTTAAGAAGTTTCTTGTTTTGGGTTTGAGCGCAAAGTGCTGTAAAAGTTCAAAATGGTAACGCTATTTTGAACTTTGTTATGACAACTTACTTTAGAATTGCAATATATGTCGAAATATATTTTTGAGTTAACTTTGATTTCATTCTTGAAATTTAAGTGAATGTAGCTCTAGAATATCAAAAATTTATTAGTGGGGGAGATTTTTTGATTAGAATTTTTTGCAAAGATAAAATTCAGTGAACCAATCAAATTTATTGTGAGTAGTAATAACAAAGATTATGTTGACAATTAACAGCACCTTAGGTGAGAAAATCGGGGATATTGATCGGGCCTATCTCACGGATCAAGATCTATTAAATGTAGAAAAGTTTGTTAATGGGTTTCCAGTTCGGGTGAAAGCGTATAATTTATTGCGCGATCAATCAGATGAACTGGTGTTGCGGTCAATAAGTCTTCTAGCTCAACAATATCCAGAACTTGTTAAAAAAAGTTCGCATGTTTGCAAATACGATATGTCCCTTAATCTTCGGTATGTAGCACTTTCAATATTGCGAGATGATGAAACATTTTTTCGCGAAGCCTTGATTGATTGGCACGCTAATATTATCCATTCCTATGGCATTTCTAAAGAGGTGTCCGTAGCCTATTGTTTGTTACGTGAGCTAACAAAAAAAATTGCCCCGCCAGATTGTTTTAATTTAATCAACCCATATTTTGAAGTGACTATATCCGCGTTTCAAAAGGGGGCATAGACTGATTTGGAAATGATTTTTACACAAATTCTCGCAATAGGAATGACATTGTGAGAATTTGAAGTTATTACTTGATTTGTAATTCCAATTCTTGAAAGTAGACTTCACTTTCGAGAATTGGAATTACAAAGATTCTCGCTGAGACTTTTATGCCAATACACAAAAGTATGACAACACTTCTGTGTATTAAAAACCAAACCCTTACAGGGTTTTAAAAACACAAAATGGCTACGCCATTTTGTGTTTTGGTATTATGACAATTTGCTAGCAAGAATTTTATTAGCAAGGCGGCTTACTTGAATAGTTACAACAAGAGTTGCAACTAAGCCAACTACTTTAATCGTCCATTGAGCAATTTGAGTTTGTGGATTACTAATTATGTTAGTCGGTTGGATTCCGAGTAATGCAACATCTCCAATGAGAGAACCCAGATAAACATACATAATTGTGGCGGGAATCATGCCAATTGAGCCTAGAATGTAATCCTTCAAAGCCACACGGGTGACCCCAAAAACGTAATTCAGCATATTGAAAGGGAAAATTGGAGATAGCCTTGTCAGCAAAACAATTTTGAATCCATCGATCGCTACAGCCGCATCGATCGCTCGAAAAGTCATGTTGTTGCGAATCTTTTCACTAAACCAGCCCCGCGCAAAATATCTACCGATTAAAAAAGCAAAAATTGCACCCAAAGTTGCGGCAACAAATACATAGATCGATCCCCATACCACTCCATATATGGCTCCCCCGCCTAAGGTTAGAATTGATGCTGGAATAAATAAAATCGTTGCTAGATTGTAAATAACAATAAATGCGATCGCGCCCATTGTTCCAAGCATCTTGACCCATAGCAAAGTACTTTGAAGCAGATTGCTGAATCTAACGCTAATGTTCAGTTTCTGAGAAATTGCTATCAATATAAGAACTGAAGCTATAAGAAATATAACTTTCAACCAAAATCTCGGCGTATTAAATCGCGATCGCTTCATAAATACTTCTGGTAGCTTTCCGAGTCAAAATATTGGGGCTCAATACAAATTTTACTTTTTTTGTTTTATGAAATTGCTATTTTGGACTTTGGACAAGATTGAAGCAAAGAAAGAGCGGGATTAAGCGAAAAGGGATAATGATTGGACTTTGGACAAGATTGAAGCAAAGAAAGAGCGGGATTAAGCGAAAAGGGATAATGAGAGTTTCAACTTTCA
>JBIKYZ010000456.1:0-2667 GCA_044354985.1 Pseudanabaena sp.
CTATGTGCTACTCTTGGTTTAGTTTCGATGAAGCAATTACGTTCAAACTTTGTTTCAGTATACATTCTCAGACTCTTTTATCTAAATCAAATCTCTGGATTTTCTATCTGCGTAAGGTGAGTTAGAGTACTATCCGCTGAAACAAATACATTCGGAGCTATCACAAACTTAACTTGTCTCTCTGGCTCTGCTGCTTGCAGTTCATTTAACTGTTCGGCAACTAGCGTACTGAGATCGACTTTGCTATATCGCATCTCAGATCTAGACACACGGGATAGACGCAGTAGGTCGTCAATCAACATCCCCATGCGTTTAATGTTCCGACGAATGCGATCGAAGTAATCCTTACCCTCATCATCGAATTTGTCTCCATAATCTTCGATAAGAGCTTGGCTAAATCCGTCAATCGCACGTAAAGGCGCTCGCAAATCATGGGAAACCGAGTATGCAAATGCTTCTAGCTCGCGGTTAGAGGCAGCTAACTGCGTGGTGGTGTGGATCAGCTTTGCTTCAGCTTGTTTGCGATCGCTAATATCTAGAGCAGTGCCGATAAGTTGAATGACGCGATTAGAATCATCGAAAATCGGTTCTCCCCTAGCTTGGATATATCTGATCGAGCCATCTTGATGGAAGAATCGGAATTCAATATCAAAGGGCTGTCCATTAGCAATAGCAGTTTGTACGGCTTGCTGATGATGGTCACGATCATCAGGATGTAATAATTCATGAAGTTCATCTAAATTGGGAGGGGCTATAGTAATATCACGTCCAAAAATATGAAACAACTCATCTGACCAAATGACTTGTTCAGGATCGAGGATAAATTCCCAACTTCCTAGCCTACCAATTCGTTGAGCAGTCTTTAAATGAATATCACTTTTGCGTAAACGATTCTCAGCCTGTTTTTGTTTAGTAATATCGATATGGCAACCGATCATTCGCAGTGGTTTACCTTCTTGATCCCATTCGATCACTTTACCAGAACAGTTGACCCAGACCGTAGAGCCGTCTTTGTGACGATACCTCACTTCATTGTAAAATGGAACTTTACCGTGGCTCTGGACATGCCGATCAAAGCAATCAAAAACCATTGGTAAATCTTCATCAAAAATTAGATGTTGCCATGTCTCAAGAGAATTGGGCAACTCATCATCCTCGTAGCCAAACATTTGCTTAAAGCCTTTACTGAGATATTCCTCGTTAGTTTGCAGATCCCAATCCCAATAGCCTGCGAGGACAATATCAAGAATATTTTCTAAGAATTTTAATTCTTGGCGAACTTGCTCAGCAAGCAATTGCTCTGCTGCTGCTTTTTTGCGATCGCTAATATCCGTATGCGTTCCCAACATCCGCAAGGGATTACCCGACTCATCCCAAGCGACAATTCTACCAAGAGAGAGAATCCATTTCCATTCGCCCGTTTGTGTAAGTTGGCGAAATTCCACTTTGTATTCTGAAGAAAGCCCCGCCAAGTAGTCTTGATAAACCTTCGTAACATGCGCACAATCATCTGGATGCAGGCGTTCTATCCATTTAGTGTTATTTTCTTGAAAAGTGGCAGGATTATAGCCTAGCATCGTAGCATATTCGAGACTGACAATCGCTTCCCCAGTTTGTAAATTAAGATCGTAAAGTCCTTGATTCGCAGCTTTAAGAGCTAGACGCAACCGTTCTTCGCTCTCATATAACTGCTGTTCATCTTGAGCGCGTTGTTGAGCATTGGCTATGGTTTGAGCCATTACCTGCAATAACCTAATGATTTCCTCATCCCAATTTATGCGCTCACTGAAGGATGCAAATCCCAACGATCCTGTGACAACTGATTTTTGAATTAGGGGAACCATTAATATGGACACTAAGTTGAACTGTTGCCAATTTGCTTGGTCTAGCATTGCTTCGCTGGGCAAATCGTCAACTCTAGATATATTGACAACTTCACGCTGTAGCAATTTGACGTTAGCCCAAGGGAATACGGATAAGGGTACATTCTGCACTTGTTCGATTTGTCGAGGGTATTTGGGCTTAGTCCATTCATGGGTCATACTCCCCGTGCCCTCTGGGAGAGGCGATTCATCCTGCTCTCTTACCAGAAACTTGATCAGATAGCTAGTGTCAGAGTTGGTCGCTTCACCTATCAGTTGGAGAGAGCGATCAATTTCCTCATCTAGACAGTCGGGACTAATATCGATAAATCGACTGGTAATTTCGGCAATGAGCTGATTCAAGTCTCGCTGCAATTTCAGGGCTTGTTCGGTAGCTTTGCGATCGCTAACATCTGTAATCGTACCGATATAACCAATAATTTTGCCAGAGTCATCATATTCAGCTACAGCTTGACCATAAGCCCAAGTAATTTCCTCTGCTTTATTTTGAAACCGATACTCTAGTTTGAAGGGGCGATTTTCTTGAACAGCAGTATTCCACTCCATCACAACAAGTTCGCGATCGCTGGGATGAATGCCATTTATCCAACCAAAGCCCTCAGACTCTAATGGCGTTAATCCTGCAATCTGACACCAGCGATCATTCACATAAACACAGTTAGGAATGAGAATTAAATAACTTGTGCAAATGAGGATAGAATAAATAAGAAAAGAAGGCTTAATTATGTACTATTGCGAAGAGATTGAATCAGAGATGGTGAAGTTTTATATTTCGCTAAGCGAG
>JBIKYZ010000457.1:0-2661 GCA_044354985.1 Pseudanabaena sp.
CCTATGTGCTACTCTTGGTTTAGTTTCGATGAAGCAATTACGTTCAAACTTTGTTTCAGTATACATTCTCAGACTCTTTTATCTAAATCAAATCTCTGGATTTTCTATCTGCGTAAGGTGAGTCAGTTAGATTAGCTGTAGACTTCGGCAAAAAGATATCCATACTAAAACGTGTAGATCGATAGGGAAGCCTAATAGCTTGAAATTGTGGGGTATCCAGATATCGATAGAACCCTGACTGTGTCATCGCTGGATGTTGAATCTTAGTGCCGTCATCTAGAGTAAATGGTTTTGGCTTTGTCTTTGACTCCTCAAAAGGTTTTTTCCATGCACTTTTAAAATAAATAGCGTTAACCAAAATGATCACAGTATTTCTATCAGTTTCCTCAATAATCTTACTGATTTTGCCTTTAGTTTGTTGTTTTACCCAATCATTGATGAGGGTTACAGCGCTGCGATCGCTAAAGTTAAGATTGCTTAGTTTTGCTTGATAAAAAATTTTGTTGTCATCTATAAACGATTGTTTTAAAGAAACATCCTTACTAGCCCACAGTGAGTTGGCAATGCTAATCTCAGTACCTTTATCACTACTCAATAGCGATTCTTGTAACATTCGATTGAAGTGATTTACTTCACTAATTGCAATACCCTGCGCCTCTAAAGTTCTCGCCATAGCGTTTTGAGTTTCTCCACCCGCTCCGTTATAGGTCATTGATAGGGCGAGCGATATGCTCAGTGGTGAAACAAATATATTTTTATTTGTTTCTTTTTTAGCAATGCGATCAAATAGATTGAAACTAAAACGATTACTTGCCTCAATTAATCGATTATCAAGATTTAATTTGCGATCGCGTTCGGTTTTTCTCTGGTTTTGGTTTGGAGTAGCCGCAATAGATGAAGATGGACTAATAGGTGAAGCAGCCGAGCTATAGCTGAATGAAGCAATCGTTCCCACAAGCAATGAGATTAATAAACTAGTAGCAGCAATACGATCGCAGTTTTTCATATAGAAGCCGTCTAAGTATTTACGTAGATACATAATAAGCGATCGCCTAGTAGCTACAAGTACGTCACTTTGGCGTATATCTGTCGCTCAAATAAGTAATACCAAAACACAAAATGGCTACGCCATTTTGTGTTTTTAAAACCCTTACAGGGTTTGGTTTTTAATTCACGAAAGTGTAGCAACACATTCGTGAATTGGTATAAAAAGCCTTGCAAAGCAGGGCTTTCAACTTATTTTGGGTTTTGAATTGCACCCATGAAAATGATTGTGCCAGTTTGACGATCGCTAATAGTAAAGAAAAATGGGCGATCGACAATCATCTGAAATGGAGGTTCTTCAGAAGGGCTCGCCGAAGTTACTTTCATTTCGATAGACGTTGCGGCGGCGGCTTCGGTTCCTTCTTCGTTGACTTCGACAAAGGTTTTATGTTTCACTTCACCGATAAAAGCCTTAGCTGTTGAGAGATTACGAAAATCGGCTTTATCTGCATCGAATGCGATCGCCATGCCCATATTTTGCAAAGCTGATTTGAGGCTAGTCTCATATTCCACTTTAAAGCGAGGCAATTGAATTAAGCCTTCTTTGCGAGTAAATTTCGTTGACCATTCTTGCCAATTCTTTGCGGTCAGCTGTTTCTGAAATTCTAAAAGATTTGATTTAGCCTTTGGCAAGAAAATTTCCATACTGAAGCGTCCAGTGCCATAGGGAAGACTGATCGCTTGAAATGTCGGTGCATCGTAGTAGCGGTACTCACCCGATCTCGACATGGCAGGATGTTGGATCTTTGTACCATCAGCAAGGGTAAAGGGCTGTGGCTTAGTCAGAGATTTCTCAAAGGGTACTTCCCAGTTACCTTTAAAGTAAACGGCATTAATTAGAAAGAGCATACTATCTGGCTCAATGCGATCGACGATTTTATCGATTTTGTCCTTGGTGTTTTTCTTTACCCAAGCATTAATCGTATTTGCAGCATTAGGATCTTTAAAGTCAAGGTTACTAATTTCAGCTTGATAGAATTCCTTCACTTTATTTAGAAAAGTCTGCTCTAATGCAATATCCTTTCGTGCCCAAAGGGAGTTAGCAATATTCAACTCTACATTGGTATCGCCATTGGCTAATAATTCTTGGATATTGCGATTGTAGTCATTAATCTCATCGATTTTGATGTTTTGCAATTCTAAAGCCTTTGCGATCGCCTCTTGGGTTTCGCCACTCGCGCCGTTATAGGTCATCGACAAGGCGATCGCTACGCTCGAAGGAGAGATAAATATATTTTTATTGGGATCTTGCTTAGCAAGGCGATCAAATAGATTAAATCCAAAACTGGTACTTGATGAAACTAATCGATCATCAAGTTTCACTTTGCGGTTATTTGGGCGATTGTGGATAATGGGTTTTGGAGATTCTGCGGTATTGGTTGTCGTTGGACTTACTGTACTAATCAGCGAAGCTTGTGTGCGCGTATCTGGGACTGCACATCCAATTAAGGCTAAAGCTATCAGACTAATGAGCGTAGCTCGACAATAATTTTTCATAATGCTGATTTATAAATGTCTATACTTTTATATTTTTAGTTTAGGACATAATCTGCGATCGTCTAGCGCTGTTACATTTTCTGTAACTCCATAAAAGCAAGTAGTGGTGTGCGGCGAAGC
>JBIKYZ010000033.1:0-27721 GCA_044354985.1 Pseudanabaena sp.
CGCAAAAAGTATTTGTATCTATATGTAGCCATGTTTGAGTGGGCATACAATCTTAGCTGGATTGATTTTGATTTCCTTCGTCGTCTTCTTATGCCTCCTTCCACCTATTTACCTAGATGAGCCAAAGCCTTATATAACCACATCATTTCTCAAGTACAGTCTGAGACTCCCGCAGTATTGTCGATTGTGGGAATGGATGAACTAGATGATCTACAGGCGGCGCTGTTGGATCTTAATATCAATCGCGAAATGTTTCGCAATCATTGCCCCTATCCGATTGTGTGGTGGATTTCGGATGCGGTGCATAAACGGATTATTAAAGTTGCTCCAGACTTTGAGAGTTGGACAACTACGCTGGAGTTTCCCATTGATACTGATGAGTTACTAACTTCTTTGCATGATGGCAGTGAAGCTTTATTTAGTCATGTACTTGCGCCCAGTGAGGTTCCTTTTTTTAAAAAGTTGGGTGAGATTCATCAGCTCGGCTCGATTCAATGTTCGGAATTGGAAATAGCACTCAAGGACTTAGGCGATCGCGGTTTGAATCTTGAGCCAAAACTGCAAGCAAATCTTAACTTTATTCGCGGTTTAGACACGCTGCCGCCAAATAACTCACCTGTAAAGGCTCTGCAATATTTGCAAGCGAGTTTTAACTATTGGCAAGAAATTCAAGATATCGAGCGCTGTGGTTTATTAATCAATCAAATTGGACAAGTAAATTACACAATTGCGGATGCTGAAAAATATCGTGCGCCTAATTGGGAATTAGCGAGGGCAGGCTTTCAATCTGCTATTGAATTTTTTGAAAAGATAAACCGTTCCGATTTTGTAGCCAATATCATTATTCGCCTTTTCGTTACTGCCTATCGCATGTCTGATTGGGATGCTGTTGAAGCAATTGTCCAAAAAGCTTTACCTTTACATCAGGAGTTTCACGAACCTTATCATCTCTCGTTAGACTATCGATATCTAGCGGAAGTCGCACTCCAAAGACAAGAATGGGAAACTGCCAGAAATCGCGGAAAAATGGCGCTTTCTTTCTTGGATCAATCTCCTCAGGATTATCAAAAATGGCGCAATTTATATCTATTTATCATTGCTCAAGCAGAAATTCAACTCAAAAATAATCATGAGGGATTGAAATTACTCCTTGAAGCAAAGGAGTTAGGAGATACGGGACATCCACAGATTTATATCAAACTTTTAACTGAACTGCGATCGCTTTATACCAAACAAAAGCAATATCTCGAAGCCTATGTCACCAAGCAGGATCAATATGCGATCGAGCAGCAATATGGCTATCGTGCGTTTATCGGTGCGGGTAGGTTGCAGGGCAAGAAGTCGGTCGGTAAATCGCAAACCGATGTGGCAACGGAAATTGAGGCTTCGGGACGAAAGCATGATCTCGACGAGTTGATTACGCGCATTGCTAAGCCTAGTTATAAGCTGATCGTGCTGTATGGCAAGTCGGGTGTGGGTAAGAGTTCGCTGGTGAATGCGGGATTGATTCCGCAGTTGGAGCATACTTCCTTTGAGGGTAGGGATGTTTGCGCGATCGCAATCCGAGTTTATACAAATTGGGAAGAGGAGTTGGAGAAGGCTTTGAAGACCCTCACCCCCCAGCCCCCTCTCCCATGGGGAGAGGGGGAGCAAGACTCTGTTCTTAATTCGTTGTCTAAGAATGAAGTCTTGCTCCCCTCTCCCTCTGGGAGAGGGGCTGGGGGTGAGGGTCTTATCTCAAAACTACGAGAAAAAGAAGCGCAAAATAAACGTTTAGTTTTGATTTTCGATCAGTTTGAGGAGTTCTTTTTTGTTTATTACAATCAACCCACTGAGCGGCGACGCTTTTTTGAGTTTATTGGGAAGTTGCTGAATGATTCGCAAAATCTATCTTCGCTGAAGGTGGTTTTGTCTTTGCGAGAGGACTATCTGCATTATTTGCTGGAGTGTAATCAAATTGAGAGTATGAGGGCAATTGACCAAGATATTCTCAGTAAGAATGTGCTGTATCGGGTGGGTAATCTCAAGGTGGCGGCGGCTAAGTCGTTGATTCAAACGCTTACGGAGAAGTCGCGATTTTATTTGGAGCCTGAGTTGATTGGGGCGATCGCAGATGATCTCAAGGATGAGTTAGGCGAGGTGCGTCCGATTGAGCTTCAGGTGGTGGGAGCGCAGTTACAGCAGGAGGGAATTAAGACTTTGGAGCAATATCGCCTGTTGGGGGACAATCCGAAGGCGATATTGGTGGAACGCTACTTGAATGATGTGATCGTGGATTGTGGTGAGGAGAATAATCGATTAGCTAAGTTCTTGCTATTTATGTTGACCGATGAGAGGGGGACTCGTCCGTTAAAGACTCGTGAGGAGTTAGAGAAGGATTTGCACGATTTGCTTGCTGAGATGCAGGGGGATACGTCGGCGTTAGATTTGGTGTTGGAGATTTTTGTGCGATCGGGTTTGGTGGTGTTGATTCCTGAGTCACCTTTGGATCGCTATCAGTTGGTGCATGACTATCTGGCGGAGTTTATTCGTGCGTCGCAAGCACCTGAGATGGCGAAGTTGCAGCAGGAGTTAATGGAGACTAAGGAGACTTTGAGGGAGACTGTGGATCGGCTGAGTGTTGCCGTGAAGGAGGAAGAGGCGGCGAAGTTTAGGGCAAGGGGGCGGAGTCAGTTGGCTTTTGGGGTGGGGATTGTGGCGAGTGTGATGGCAGTGGGCGCAGGGATTGCGGGTTTTATGGCTCTGAAAACTAGCGTTGATTCGCAATTTGTCATGGAGAGTTACAAGATGCTATCGCTACTAAATGGAGATCTTCAGCTTGAGGCACTAGTTGAAGCGGTAGAGACAGGGGAAAGATTACAACAAAGTGCGATCGTCTCTCCAGACACTAAAATTCGTGTAATTACCTCTATCCAACAAGTTGTCTATGCCATGAAAGAAAAAAATCGTCTTCTTGGGCATAGCGCTGGTGTCTTGAGCGTTGCCTTTAGTCCCGATGGCAAGACGATTGTCACAGGAAGTGGAGACAACACCGTCAAATTGTGGAATCTCGAAGGCAAAGAAATCCAAACCTTGAAAGGGCATAGCGCTAATATCAGTAGAGTAGCCTTTAGTCCAGATGGAAAAACCATTGCTACAGCAAGTGAAGACAGCATGGTCAAATTGTGGAATCTGGAAGGAAAAGAAATCCAAACCTTGAAAGGGCATAGCGCTGGTGTCAATAGCGTAGCCTTTAGTCCCGATGGCAAGACGATTGCGACAGGAAGTTGGGACAACACCGTCAAATTGTGGAATCTGGAAGGAAAAGAAATCCAAACCTTGAAAGGGCATAGCGCTGGTGTCAATAGCGTAGCCTTTAGTCCCGATGGCAAGACGATTGCGACGGTCAGTGGGGACAACACCGTCAAATTGTGGAATTTGGAAGGAAAAGAAATCCAAACCTTGAAAGGGCATAGCGCTGGTGTCAATAGCGTAGCCTTTAGTCCCGATGGCAAGACGATTGCGACAGGAAGTTTGGACAACACCGTCAAATTGTGGAATCTGGAAGGAAAAGAAATCCAAACCTTGAAAGGGCATAGCGCTGGTGTCAATAGCGTAGCCTTTAGTCCCGATGGCAAGACGATTGCGACAGGAAGTTTGGACAACACCGTCAAATTGTGGAATCTGGAAGGAAAAGAAATCCAATCCTTCAAAGGGCATAGCGAATGGGTCTATAGCGTAGCCTTTAGTCCCGATGGCAAGATGATTGCGACAGGAAGTGGGGACAAAACCGTCAAATTGTGGAATCTGGAAGGAAAAGAAATCCAAACCTTGAAAGGGCATAGCGCTAGTGTCTGGAGCGTTGCCTTTAGTCCCGATGGCAAGACGATTGCGACAGGAAGTTTGGACAACACCGTCAAATTGTGGAATCTGGAAGGAAAAGAAATCCAAACCTTGAAAGGGCATAGCGATCGTGTCAATAGCGTAGCCTTTAGTCCCGATGGCAAGACGATTGCGACAGGAAGTTGGGACAACACCGTCAAATTGTGGAATCTGGAAGGAAAAGAAATCCAAACCTTGAAAGGGCATAGCGCTGGTGTCAATAGCGTAGCCTTTAGTCCCGATGGCAAGACGATTGCCACAGGAAGTTTTGACAGCACCGTCAAATTGTGGAATCTGGAAGGAAAAGAAATCCAAACCTTGAAAGGGCATAGCGCTAGTGTAAGAAGCGTAGCCTTTAGTCCCGATGGCAAGACGATTGCGACAGGAAGTGGGGACAACACCGTCAAATTGTGGAATCTGGAAGGAAAAGAAATCCAAACCTTGAAAGGGCATAGCGATCGTGTCTGGAGCGTCGCCTTTAGTCCCAGTGGCAAGACGATTGCAACAGGAAGTGTGGACAACACCGTCAAATTGTGGAATCTGGAAGGAAAAGAAATCCAAACCTTGAAAGGGCATAGCGCTAGTGTCTTGAGCGTCGCCTTTAGTCCCGATGGCAAGACGATTGCGACAGGAAGTGGGGACAAAACCGTCAAATTGTGGAATCTGGAAGGAAAAGAAATCCAAACCTTGAAAGGGCATAGCGCTAGTGTCTGGAGCGTAGCCTTTAGTCCCGATGGCAAGACGATTGCGACAGGAAGTTGGGACAACACCGTCAAATTTTGGAGTCTGGACTTAGATCGTCAGATGGGACTTGCTTGCTATGGGCTTCAAGAATTCATTGCAACACAGCCAGAATTGCAGCAAAAACTAGCAACTTGTCGCGATCCACAAACGCTAAAAGCGGCGGCTCCTGCCCTAGTCGCTGAAGCAAGAACTAAAGGAATGAGTGGCAAACCTGAAGCTGCGTTGTCACTATTTCAAGAAGCCAAAAAACTAGATCGTAGTATCACTCTCGATCCGCAAACAGAAATTAATCCATACTTTATTCTTAAAGGAGAACGCTTAGCCCAAGAAGGCGATATCAAGGCTGCTTTAGTTGCCTATGATGAAGCTATCAAGCGAAATCCCAATATCACAGTTTCCGCAGATTCATGGGCTACCCTTTGCTGGAATGGAAGTATATATAACTCTGCCAAAAACGTTATATTTGCCTGTGATAATGCCATCAAACTCGAACCAGATAGCAATTACCATCTGCAAAGAAGGGCAATAGCAAAAGCGATCGCTGGTCAAAATGATGAGGCGATCGGCGATTTTGAAAGTTACCTAAAACTAATTTACAACAGAAAGCTTAAAAGCCTACTTTTTGTCACAGAAGGTTCTGCTGAGCTAAGCTTTGGAGATAAGGAAGTACAAGGGTGGCTTGAGGAGCTAAAGGCAGGAAAAAATCCCATTACCGAAGAGAAATTAGAGGAATGGCGACAACAAGCGAAAAGAGCTAGAGATTCTTAATGGTAATTCCTGCAATCAAAAGTAACCTGTAACTGCCCAGATCCCCGACTTTTTCTTTGCTATCAAAAGTGATTTGCAAGTTCACAAAAAAAGTCGGGGATCTTAATCTCTGCTTTTCGGTTGAGTGCTAAGCGATCGCCAAATTTTGCTGACTGTACGAGATGCTAATAAGCGATCGCGATATAATACACATAAAGAATGTGTATTCACAACTATGTATCAACGCATTAATATCACCTTACCCAGTGAAACATTAGAATTACTCGATCGTATCGCACCAAAAGGCGATCGGAGCCACTTAATCGATCTCGCGGTCAAGTATTACATCAACGCCGAAGCAAAGAAAAACCTCAGAGAAAAACTTAAGCATGGCGCATTACGCTGGGCAGATCGAGACTTAGGGTTAGTTTAGGATTAATCGATCTCTAGAGTTTGATCGCAACAGCAATATAAATTGCAAGTTCATAAAAGCCCAGATCTCCGACTTTTTCTTTGCTATCAAAAGTGATTTGCAAGTTCACAAAAAAAGTCGGAGATCTTAATCTTTGCTTTTCGGTTGAGTGCTAGGCGATCTTCTATAAACTATGGGGGCGGTATGCTTTACAATCATTTCCATGCGTGAGGCAAACAAAAATGAGCAACTTCTCTTCTTCAGAAACCTCTAACGATCGCGACGAATATCCTCAAGTAACACAAGCAGATTTAGATCGCGCTAAATTTCGCATTGGCATGAAACCCTCACTGCGCAAACAAAGTATCACGCTCTCATTAGACTCCAACCTCATTGAATATTTCAAATTAAAAGCAGGAGAAAGTGGCTATCAAAACCTAATCAACGAAATCTTGCGTCAAGCCAAAGAGAATGAAGAGTTTGGAAAAGTTTTGCAATGATGGATGCTAAGCGATCGCACATCACACCCAATTATCCATACATTTCCGTAATAATCCTTCTTAACTGAGCCGCCTCATCCTCAGCCAAGACATCAATCTTATTTTTGAGACGAACCTTACTAATAGTCCGAATCCGATCTACAGCAATCTCTGCATCGGCTCCAGCGCAATTGATTTGCAAACGACTCCGCCATTTCGGATGCAGCTTAGAAGTTAAAGGACAAATTACCACAGTATCTAGAGCAGAATTCATCGCATCTTGACTAATCACAACCACAGGACGGATTTTGCTAATTTCACCACCAAGCGTAGGATTGAGATCGGCAAAATAAATTTCATAACGTTTGGGTTGCAACTTCATCCATCTCAATTCCATCTAAAACAATATTTTCAAAATCTTGCCAATCCTCACGTTCCTGAGCCATTTCCCGAAAAGTCTCCTCCCAAGACAACTTCCCATCATCCACTTTTCGCAACAAAATCCCTCGATCGGTCTCTTCCAAAAGCAACTCATCGGAAAAGCCATACTTTTGTAATATCGACTTAGGCAATCTCACGCCTTTAGAGTTGCCAATCGAAACTAACTTAATACTCTGAACTCGTGGCTGCTTTTTCATGCCCTGTTTTCATGCCCTTATAACTATAGTGACAATAGAGAAAATATTACGGAGCCAGACTGTAATTATAGTAGCTACTTTTTGCCAGTATGTCAAGTTCACAAAAAAGTCGGGGAGCCTAATCTCTGAGCTTCAGGTTGCGCGATCGCAAAATATCCCTTGCTGTACGTTACCAAAATAATCCCCAAGTATGTCTACCCGATGATCACATGTTCTTCTAGGTGTGATGGCATACTTTTGCGATTATCCGTGATTAGTAATCTTTTTGACATTTCTAAATAGATGAGAATTTCAGGATCGAGTGTTCCTAAAGATGGCATATTTTCTTCACCGACTCGCATAATATCTATTTTTGGGTTCAGCCGTAATATTGCAAATTTCAACTTTGGCGAAAGATTTTCGTCAAGTAAAAAGCGTATTTTCATGACAAGACTAACATTTCCTTTTTTACTTGTTTCCTAAGCGATCGCAAGATTGCGATTACTTCTGAAGGTTCTTTCTTTAGCCATTCTTGATAATGCTGTTCTTGTGACTGCTCTAGGCGGAACATATACTCATCAATTTGAGCGCGATTACGCCAATAATAGGTAATTACAGCATAGATTTTCTCTAGGTTTAAGCTTGGCAGTTCTTCTAAAATTTCTTCGGGATTATAGCCGCTTAAATAGTATTTGATGACATCTTGGATGCCAATACGATGACCTTTGATGCGGATGTCATCTGGGCTTAGAAAATCGAAATAGTCTTCTAAAAGCATACGTATTGCCTTTTCTCTGTGAATGCTATTTTAGCTCAGCTATGCGATCGCCTCAAAAATTCAGTATCATAGTTTCGTGTTAGTTGATGATTGCTATTTCAAATATTCCAAAACAAAAGCTCACTCTGACGAGTGAGCTTTTGAGATAATCGTTTCGCTAAGAGGGGAGGTTTGCACCCGCGTCCTCAAGGCATCTATGGAATTAATAATAATATATAGTTCCTAAAAAAGCAACTATACTGGAAAAATTCAAAGATGACCTCATACACAATGCTTTTTTCTAGTGAGCAACTGTCAAATATTCCCCATATAATTTCGGAGCCACGCTTTGCTACATATCTTCAAAATTGTAATAACGACAGGATAAAAGCACTTCAACTTTATCAGTGGAACTTGCAATTATCTTCTGCTTTTGTTATTCCATTGCATCTTTTGGAAATCAGCATCCGTAATGCAGTTGTTGAAGCATTAGAGCAAGTACATACATCCAATTGGCCATGGACTCAAGGCTTTATATTGAGTCTTCCAAATCCACATACAGGCTATAACCCTAGAAGAAGTCTTGTGTCAATAGCTCAAAGTCAGCGCAGGATGGGCAAAGTAGTTGCAGAACTAAATTTAGTATTTTGGGAGAAAATGTTTACATCACGTCACGACGAAAGAATTTGGAATAATCACATAAAATCTATATTCCCACATTCTCCAGCTAATATGACTGCTAGTCAGGTAAGAGCCTATATACATAATTATGTTCGTGAAATAAGAGAATTACGGAATCGAATTGCTCATCATGAACCTATATTTTTACGTAATACAAGTAATGATTACGAAAATATACTTAAAATAATTGCTTGGAGAAATAGGGTAACGTCTGAGTGGATGGACAGTTTTCAAACAGTCACAAAATTAATAGTAGAAAAACCTATGATTTAGTATCTGTAAAAAAAAAGGGGAGCGCTTAGCGCTCCCCTTTTTTTTATTGTACAGTTGTTGGTAAGACTGCTACTGGTTTTGATATTGGGGCTTTAGCTTGGAGAAACTTAGTTTCTTTTACGGCTTGATTGGATAGGGAGAAGAGAGGATTAGACGCAATACCAGCGATCGCAGTAAAGATGAGTGTAAATACGAGCGCCGCTTGTAAAGGCTTCATACCCACCTGAGTCCATGTGATCTCAGGATAGTTCTTAATCGACTCGGACATTTCTTGAGGCTCTTTGACCACCATCATCTTGACGACGCGGATGTAGTAATAGAGAGAAACTACACTCATGACTAGAGCTAGCAATACCAAGCCGTAAGCTTGAGCTTGCCAACCAGCCCAGAAAATGTAGAGCTTCCCAAAGAAACCAGCGAGAGGAGGAATACCACCTAATGATAGTAAGCAAACGCTTAGAGCCAAGGTAAGTAGAGGATCTTTTTGGTAGAGACCACTGTATTCGCTGATTTGGTCGGTTCCCGTGCGAGAAGCAAACAGAATCACACAGGCAAAAGCACCCATGTTCATGAATAGATACAAGATCAAGTAAAAGATCATGCTGGCATAGCCTGCTTCGGAGTCGATCGCCATTCCGAGCATCACAAATCCTGCTTGACCGATGGATGAATAAGCAAGCATCCGCTTCATACTGGTTTGCGCGATCGCTACGACGTTGCCCAAGACCATACTTAGAACTGTCAATACCACAAACACGTAATGCCATTGCAGAGAAGCAAGAGGGAAAACGGTAATTAAAAATCTGAGAGCAAGTCCAAAACCTGCAACTTTCGAGCCGATCGATAAAAAGGCAACTACAGGAGTTGGTGAGCCTTCGTATACGTCAGGAGTCCATTGATGGAAAGGTACAGCCGAAAGCTTGAAGGAAACTCCCGCAATTACAAACACCATTGAAATGATCAGAGCAGTATTGCTTACGGTGATCTTCGATGCGATCGCCGCTAGAGAAGTTTCGCCGCCAGAGAGTCCATATAGCAAAGACATGCCATAGAGGAAAATTGCTGAGCTAGCTGCACCGACTAATAAATACTTAAGAGCTGCTTCGTTAGAACGAGGATCGCGTTTGGTATAGCCTGACAGCAAGTATGACGAAATACTCAAGGTTTCAAGGGCGACAAATACCATCACCATTTCGTCAGCGCCAGTGAGGAACATACCGCCCAAGGTGGCACTGAGCAAAATCACTAGATATTCGCCCACCACTACGCCCGACTGCTCTAAATAACGCACCGAGACGAGAATCGTTAGTAGAGCCGAAAGGGCAATGATGCCGCGAAAAATAATGCTGAGTTTGTCGCTATTAAAGCTACCCAAAAAGGCGATCGGGTTTTCTAAGCCCGTCCATTGCCAGATCAAAGCGCCTGTGGAAACCGCTAAACCTGCGATCGCAATGTAGGGTAGAACATTTGCCGATTTGCGCCCTGAAGCAATCAGATCGACGATCAATACGAGTACCAATGTCCCAATGACGATTAGTTCAGGCAAGATCGCGCCACTATTGAGCAGAGCATTGAGACTTGCTGTATCCATACTTAATTCATTTGTTGTTGCTATGGCAATTGTATAGCAAAAATAGAGTCGCTCTTATTTCTTGCACCCTTCTCTATTTGAGAATTACCTGTCAGAAATCTGCAAGTAGGGTGATGATATCAAACCCCGATCTATCCTTTGACAGCATGACTTAGGTAGATTTCGTCCTAATTATAGTTCGCTTAATACATAGATTAAATACTATGCATTACATAAAAATAATAGTCTTTACTCTATGAAGGTTTAACTCTAAGATATCAATAGCAACGAATCAATCGTTCTCAAGTTTTTTTTCGCTAAGTCTTCTCATAACTTAGCTTCTGAATCTGGGTGAGTTGAGATTGCCTGTAGCTTTGCAAACTGCAATGTAGCTAAGGGCGATCGCGGCTTGGCTTTGCGCTGACTTAATAACACCTTAAAAAATAATCACTTTTTCTAACGTCAATTAAAGGAACGAAATTATGTCTGATTTCAAGCACAACATTTCACGGCGGCGCTTTATCGCCACAGCAGGAGCAACAGCTCTCAGCTCAGTTTTGCTCAAAGGCTGTCTTGGTAATCCCCCCGAAGATACCCCAACTATTACTTCGCCAAAAGCCGCCAAAATTGTTATTCCAACTGAACAAGTGCCTGAGATTACCAAAGTGAGGCTAGGCTATTTGCCAATTGTTGAAGCTGCACCATTGATCATTGCCAAAGAAAAAGGATTTTTTGATAAATATGGCATGACTGATCTAGAAATATCCAAGCAAGCCAACTGGGGATCTGCTAGAGATAGTGTCAAAATTGGTACCTCCGCAGGTGGTATTGATGGTGGTCAATGGCAAATGCCCATGCCCTACTTAATTTCCGAAGGAATTATCACCGACAATCTCAAAATCCCAATGTATGTGCTGTTGCAGTTAAATACACAGGGCAATGCGATCGCAATTGCAGATAAGCACAAAAACAAAGGATTAACTCTCAAAATCGACAAAGCTAAGGATTTCTTTGAGAAGGTTAAATCTGAAGGTGCGAAATTCAAAGCGGCTTACACCTTCCCAAAAGTTAATCAAGAATTTTGGCTGCGCTACTGGTTAGCCGCCAATGGTGTCGATCCTGATACGGACATCGAATTGCTGACCGTACCTGCGGCGCAAACCGTAGCCAATATGAAAACTGGCACAATGGATGCCTTCAGCACAGGCGACCCCTGGCCCTATCGCATCGTCAAAGACAAGATCGGTTTCATTCCTGCGCTGACTGCGGAAATTTGGAAAGGACATCCTGAAGAATATTTCGCAATGCGATCGGATTGGGTGGATAAGTATCCTAAAGCGACAAAGGCGATTCTAAAAGCAATTATGGAAGCGCAGCAATGGTGCGACAACTTTGATAATCGCAAGGAACTTGTGCAGATCTTAGCCACGCAAAACTACTTTGGTGTCGATCCTGAAATCCTGTCAGCGCCGATGATGGGCAAGTATGACATGGGTGATGGGCGCGTGATTGATGACAAGAGTATGGCTACGCTCTATTGGAAAGACTCAAAAGGGAATGTTTCCTATCCCTATCAAAGTCACGATCTCTGGTTCATCACCGAGAGTGTGCGTTGGGGCTTCTTACCAAAAGAATCTTTAGCTACAGCTAAAGATTGGATCAAGAAGGTCAACCGTGAGGATATTTGGCGTGAGGCGGCAAAAGATGCTGGTTTCCCAGTTGCCGACATTCCGACTAGTACTTCTCGCGGTATTGAAGAATTCTTTGATGGCACAAAGTTCGATCCTGAGAATCCACAAGCTTATCTTGATGGTTTGAAGATCAAGAAAGCCTAACTAAAAAATCTAAATAACAACCTAAAAATTACTGTGTGAGGAATATTAAATGAAGAAAATTTACTCTATTGCCAAGATTGGCTTGATTTTGTCTGGTTTGCAGCTATCTTATGGTGCGATCGCAGTCTCCGCCGAAACCAAAACTGAAACAAAAGCTGAAACAAAAACTGAAACAAAAACTGAACTAAAAACTGCTGTTGATACAAAGCCTGTCGTTCTCGCAGAAAGTTTAACTCCATCAACTTCTAGTATCAATAAAGCTCCTAGTTCTGAAGTTTCTCAGTTGAGTGCCGAAATTAAACGTGACACCATCAGTACTAGTACAACTGCTCAGAATGTCACATCTGTTTCGCAGCTATCTGATGTGCGTCCCACTGATTGGGCTTTTACAGCTTTGCAATCTCTCGTTGAGCGCTACGGTTGTATTGCAGGATATCCCGATCGCACATTTCGCGGCAAACAGGCAACCTCTCGCTATGAGTTTGCGGCTGGCTTAAATGCCTGTCTCGACAAAATCAACGAGATCATTTCTGCTGGACTAGCTGACAAGGTTAGCAAGGAAGATCTTGCGACTTTGCAAAAACTCCAAGAAGAGTTTGCTGCGGAACTTGCAACTTTGCGTGGTCGTGTTGATGCTCTCGATGCGAAGACCGCCAAGCTTGAGGCTCAACAATTCTCAACCACAACTAAACTCAGTGGCGAAGCGATTTTCAGCGTTTCGGGTGCAACAGGAGCAAATACTGGTGGCACAAACACCAACATTGTTTTTAATAACCGTGTACGCCTGAATTTATTAACCAGCTTCTCTGGTAAGGACTTATTGATTACAGGCTTGCAAGCTTCAAATATCAATAGTCTAGCTGCTCCTTTAGGCTATGCCGATCCCCTTGGTAGTTCTAGTAATGTCCGATTGGGATTTGAGAATCAATTTCTCAACTTCAACCCATCTAACTCCAATACGGCTGCTGCCAACTCGGTTAACCTTTACAAGTTACTCTACATTTTCCCTGTTGCTGATAAGCTGACGATGTTTGCTGGTTCTAATGCAGAAGTTTCCGACGCTTTCCCAGCGATCAGTCCTTTTGCTAGTGAAGGTCAAGGCTCTATCTCCCGTTTTGGTCAAGGTTTAAATGCTACAACCCGTGTATCTGGAGGTACATCTGGTACTGGGCTAGCGGCGGCCGTTGGTTTCATCTGGGCTCCTTCCGATAAAGTCGATTTTCGAGCTTTATATGGAAGTGTTAACTCTGCGATCGCTACTAACAGCCCCACTAGTTTGCTTGGTGCAGGATTCTTTGGCGGTAGTAGCGTTGCGGCTGCTCAATTAACCCTCAAACCCACTTCTACTCTTGATATCGGACTCAACTATGCTAATAGCTATCACCAAATCAATATTTTGGGAACTGGCTTAGCTTCCGCAGACATTGGTGCAATTAATGCAGGAGGACTAGGCAACCCCATCAAAATGGACTCCGTAGGTGCAACTTTGACTTGGCGATTTGCTCCCAAAGTTGCCTTTAATGTATCGGGTGCTTGGATCTTTGCAAACCTTACTGGTGTCAATGCTTCAACTACCTTTACTAGTTGGATGACAGGATTCCATTTCAGTGATGTATTCAATGAAGGGAATACAGCTGGAATTATCTTTGGGCAACCTCTTGCACGCAGTTCAGCAGGTGGACTTGCCACGGTTCCAACTGGATTTACGGCAACTCCATATCATCTAGAAGGTTATTTCAATTTTAAATTCTCCAAAAACATCAGTGTTACTCCAGGCGTATTCTTTGTGTTTAATCCAGAGGGTATCAATAACGCGCCTACTGCGACTGTCGGTGTAGTTCGGACAACATTCACATTCTAAGGTTTTCAGCTAAGAACAGTTTTAATCAACAATAAAAAAGTAGGAGTAACAAGTTTATGGCAGCAAGTATTGGTAATCGCAATTCATCAAATGCTCTTGTAAAATTTTGGCAGAAAAATGCTCAGAATTGGGCGCTCCCAATCATCGGCATTTTGGGATTCTTGATTGTATGGCAGATTCTTTCTAGCATTGGCTTAGTCAAACTGCCAGGTCCAATTAATATTATTTCGGAAAAATCCACTCGCAATCTGTTGCTTTATCCCTTCTTCGATCGCGGTGGTACTGACAAAGGATTATTTTGGCAAACTCTCGCTAGTTTTGAGCGCGTTGCCAAGGGTTACTCATTAGCAGCGATCGTTGGTATTAGTGTCGGGATTCTGGTTGGTACTAATGCGGTGATTGACAAAGCACTCGATCCATTGTTCCAATTTTTGCGAACTGTTCCACCGCTTGCCTGGGTTCCGATTGCTCTCGCCGCCCTGCGTCAAAATGAACCCGCAGCACTATTCGTTATCTTTATCACAGCTGTATGGCCAATCTTGTTAAATACTGCGGTTGGTGTTAAGCAAATCCCCCAAGACTATCGCAACGTTTCACGAGTGTTACAACTCTCTCGCCAAAAGTATTTCTTTAAGATTTTGATTCCTTCTGCTCTTCCCTATATCTTCACTGGTCTACGCATTTCTATCGGTCTCGCATGGCTCGCCATTATCGCCGCCGAAATCATCATGCCAGGTATTGTTGGCATCGGTTTCTTCATCTGGAACTCCTATACCAATGACAAGGTGGGCGAAGTTATCTTGTCTCTAGTTTATATCGGTGCTGTTGGCTTAATCCTTGACCGTGCGATCGGCTGGCTTCAAAACGTGATTTTGCCTGAAGAACAGAAGTAAAGAGATCCCCCCTAGCCCCCCTTGTAAAGGGGGGAAAAGAAAATTATCTTCTTCCCCCTTTACAAGGGGGATTGAGGGGGATCTTTAGAATCTATCGCTACCAGTAGATTGATATTTAATTAAAGGAGAATTTTAAAATGAATAGTTTTGTTTCCGTAGATCAAGTCGAAAGAACATTTCCATTAGGTGGTGGAAAAGAATATATCGCCCTTAAAGGAATTGATTTACATATTAAAAAAGGTGAATTTATCTCCCTCATCGGTCACTCTGGCTGTGGGAAATCCACCTTACTAAATATGATCGCAGGATTAGACCTGCCCACTGGCGGCGTGGTCATGCTCGAAGATGAGCGCATCACCCGTCCCGGTCCCGATCGCATGGTCGTATTTCAGAACTATTCGCTTTTGCCTTGGCTATCGGTACGCGATAATGTGGCTCTGGCGGTTGATGAAGTTCTATCGAATTTGTCAAAAGAAGAACGTCATGCCTTAGTTGAGCGCTATGTAAATATGGTGGGGCTTGCCCATGCGATCGATAAGCCACCCACACAGCTATCGGGTGGTATGCGTCAAAGGGTTGCGATTGCACGAGCTTTAGCAGTCAGACCAAAACTACTCCTCCTTGATGAACCCTTTGGCGCTTTAGATGCATTGACCCGTGGCAATCTGCAAGAGAAATTAATGCAGATTTGTAATGAAGACCAAATTACGGCAGTAATGGTTACGCATGATGTCGATGAAGCGGTATTGCTAAGCGATCGCATTGTCATGCTCACCAATGGTCCCGCCTCGAAAATTGGCGGTATTTTGGAAGTAGATATTCCTCGCCCTCGTCAAAGACTAGAAGCCGTTAAGCATCCCAGCTATTACAGCCTACGCAGCGAAATTATCTATTTCTTAAACCAACAGAAGCGCGTTAAAAAGCTCAATGCGCGGACTGTTACTACAGTGGCTCGTCATGGTCTAGAAAAAGTCAATCTAGAAATCGGCTTCGTTCCCTTAACCGCCTGTGCGCCGATCGCAGTGGCAAAAGAAAAAGGTTTCTTTCTAAAGCACGGGCTTGATGAAGTCTCTCTAGTGCGTGAAACCAGTTGGCGCGGGATTGTTGATGGGATCGCAGGTGGTTATCTGGATGCCGCCCAAATGCCTTCAGGCTTGCCCATGTGGATGACCCTCGGTGGTGCTGGCGCTTGCAAACCGATTGTGACGGCGCTAACCATGACTCGTAATGGAAACGCGATTAGCCTCGATCGCCGCTTTTACGATCGCGGTATTCATACTCTCCCTGATTTTAAAGAGATGTTGCAAAATACACGCGATCGCTCTCACCGCATGGGTGTAGTTCATCCATCTTCTATGCATAATCTGCTCCTGCGCTACTGGTTAGCCGCAGGTGGCATCGACCCCGATCACGATGTCGAGCTAAAAACAATTCCCCCCGCCCAAATGGTAGTTGACCTTAAGGCTGGGAGCATTGATGGTTTCTGTGTCGGAGAGCCTTGGAACTTCCGTGCCGCGATGGAAAATATTGGCTTTACCGTCGCCACTGATTTAGAAATTTGGCAAGGACACCCTGGGAAGGTTCTCGGTGTTCGCGAAGATTGGGCTAATGCCTATCCCAATACCCACATCGCTCTCGTCAAAGCATTACTAGAAGCCTGTATGTATTGCGCCGATCCTAATAATGCAGAAGAGATTCGTCAAATTCTCTCTCGCCGAGCCTATGTCAGCACCAATGTTAATTACATCCATTTAGGTAATCCTGATGATGTCACCTGTGCGATCGACACTCCCATGCGCGAACCTGCTCACCACCAATTCTATGGCGCTGGTGTCAACCGACCCAGCCGTTCTGAGCATCTCTGGCATATTACCCAAATGGCGCGTTGGGGTGATGTTCCCTTCCCTCGCAACTGGGTAGAAGTTCTTGAAAAAAGCTGTCGCGTTGGAGTCTTCAGTACCGCAGCGCGTGAGCTTGGGTTGACCGATATCACTTACAGCCGCAATGCGATTCAACTCTTTGATGACATTCCCTTTAATGCCGAAGATCCGATCGCCTATCTCAATCAGCTAGAGATTAAGCGCAATATCACAATGGCTGAGATTGGCATGGAATCGATGCGAATGGTTGCTTAAATGCGATCCCCCTCAATCCCCCTTGTAAAGGGGGAAGAAGAAAAAATTAATTCTCCCCCCTTTTTAAGGGGGGCTGGGGGGGATCTAAATCTCAAACTTTAAGAACAAAATTAAAAAGTTAAAAAGAACATGACCCAAACAACCCTTAATCACAGCCCGATCGCTACAATCCCTCCTCAAGAATCCTTCCTTCGCATTGAAAACGTTTCTAAAATCTATCCCACGCCAAAAGGTGAATATGTTGTTCTGAAAGATGTCAATCTACATATTCAAGAAGGTGAATTTATTTGCTTAATCGGTCACTCTGGCTGTGGCAAATCCACACTCTTAAATATGGTCGGCGGCTTCTCAAAACCATCTATCGGCGAAGTCTTAGTTAATGGCAAACTGATTACCAAACCAGGTCCCGATCGCATGGTGGTATTCCAAGGTTATGCCCTCTTACCTTGGCTCACAGTATATGAAAATGTCATGTTGGCGGTGGACTCGGTTAATCCCAATATATCGAAAAGCGAGAAAAATGATATCGTCCGTCATCATTTAGCTATGGTCGGATTGAGTGAATCGGCTGAGAAAAAGCCAACCCAAGTTTCAGGTGGGATGAAACAGCGCGTATCGATCGCTAGAGCTTTATCCATCCGTCCCCAAGTTCTGATCCTTGATGAACCCTTTGGCGCTTTGGATGCAATTACAAAAGAAGAACTGCAAGAAGAACTTTTACAAATCTGGACAGAACATCGCTGTACGGTATTGATGATCACCCACGATATCGATGAAGCTTTATTCTTAGCTGATCGCCTTGTGATGATGACCAATGGACCCGCCGCCAGTATCGGTGAAGTTTTGACGATTCCCTTTGCTCGTCCTCGCGATCGCGCTCAAATCATGGAAGATCCTTTATACTACGATCTGAGAAATACGGCTCTAGACTTTCTATATAACCGCTTTGCCCATGATGAGTGATGCCCTCACCCCTAGCCACTCTCCCACTGGGAGAGGAGATGCCCTCACCCCTAGCCCCTCTCCCATAGGGAGAGGGGAACAAGATAACAGAATAAACTTTCACGATCGCCTAGTGGTCATCGCGACAATGCACCGTAAGGAATTAGCGATCGCGCCAATTTTACAAACATCGTTAGGCGTGAGAGTTACCGTACCTCAAAATTTTGATAGCGACTTGTTTGGTACATTTACCCGCGATATTGATCGCCCAGCCAATCAAATTGAAACCGCAGAACTCAAGGCGAGGAAAGCTTTAGAACTAATTGACGCAGATTTAGCGATCGCTAGTGAAGGCAGCTTTTTTCCGCATCCGATGCTAGGTATTCCCTTCAATCGCGAAATTGTATTTTTAATGGATCAAAAACATAACTTTTCTGTTTATGGCGAATTTCTCTCCACTGATACAAACTTTCGCCATCAAGAGATTTCTAGCTACGAACAAGCCTATGATTTTGCGCTAAAAGCTGGCTTTCCCGATCATGCGATTGTGTTGATGTCAGATGCTAAAACTTCAGCAAAAGAAGCAATTTATAAAGGAATTAATTCGGAAGATTTGCTCAAAGAATCTGTTTATGAATTGCTAAAACGATCGCCACAAATTCATATTGAGACAGATATGCGATCGCTCTACAATCCCACGCGCATGAACAATATTGCGAAAGCTACTGAAGAGCTAGTCAGAAAATTACAGCAACTCTGTCCCCATTGCAATTTTGTGAATTTTGATGTAGTGAAAAAGATAAAGGGTTTGCCATGTGAACTTTGCGGATTGCCCACCCAAGTTACTCGCGCTCATGTTTATCAATGCGATCGCTGTCAGTTTCAGCAAGAAGTTCTCTTCCCTGATCAAGTTCAATTTGCTGATCCGATGTACTGCTCCTACTGCAATCCCTAGTATCTATAGCTCTCGTCAAGTGTATTTGGCTTATATGGATCGGCGGCGCAAAGCGCCGCCGATCCATTCTGGGTTTAAAGAATTGTAGTTTTTGCCCCCCTAGCCCCCCAATTCTGGGGGGAACCATATTTAAGCCCCCCAGAATTGGGGGATTTAGGGGGCTAGACACCTAGAGTTTTTAAGGTTATGTAATTCTTAAATGGGTTCCAATAAGCAAAGCTTGCATTGCTATAAATCAATAGATTTTAAAGTTGATTTGGAATCCATTGATTTTAATGCTCGTTTTACAGCTGAGTCTAATTCTTTAAACGTGACTGGTTTACTAATATAGTCGTTCATCCCAGCATCTATACATTCTTGCTTTACTCCTTCGGTAATATCTGCGGTCATAGCGATAATATAGGGAGAATCATCAGATGCTTCTTGGCGAATTAGCCTAGTAGCCCCAATCCCGTCTAATTTGGGCATATGCAGATCCATAAATACTAAATCAAAACGTTGCCGTTTAAGATGGCTGATCGCTTCAAGTCCATCTTCTGCTAAAGTTACCGAGTATCCCATTTTGTCTAAAGACTTGAGCGCTGCGATCCTATTTAAGGGATTGTCTTCTACCACTAAGACTTGTAGACTTGCGTCTGTGTCAATAGCTTGAGGAGGCAATATGGAAGTTACTTGCGGAGGCTCTACGACAGCTTGTGGGGTAACTGGGCGTTGCTCTTGTTCTTCTTTTAACTGGATCACAAAACTAAATGTTGAACCTTTCCCCAATTGCGATCGCACCGAAATATTTCCATTCATTTTCTCAACTAGCCGTTTGCAAATTGCTAGTCCCAAACCACTACCACCATAGCGACGAGTATTTGAAGAGTCTACCTGAATAAATGGATTAAAAAGCTTGTTTTGGTTTTTCGGCTCAATCCCAATCCCTGTATCTGAAACACTAAATTTAATTGTATAGTTACCTTCATTTTGATCTAGCATTTCTACTAATATTCTAATCTCTCCAGATTCAGTGAATTTAATAGCATTACCAACCAAATTAATTAAAATTTGCTCTATTCTATTCCTGTCTCCCCAAAATAAATCTGGTAACAATGGATCAATTATGGGGAATAAACCTAGATTCTTTTGACTAGCTTGTGGGCTGAGTAAGTTAACTGTACTCTCTATAAAATTACGTAATCCAAAAGTTTTTATATTTAGCTCTATGTGATTCGCTTCTATGCGGGAAAAATCAAGGATATCATTAATCACATTTAATAACGTTCTTCCCCCATTCAGAATCATCTGGACATATTCCTCTTGCTCTTGATTAAGTTCAGTAAAACTAAGAAGGTCGCTTATGCCTATTACCGCATTCATGGGAGTACGAATCTCATGACTCATCATCGATAGAAACTCACTTTTGGCAACATTTGCGGCTTCAGCTTTTTCTTTGGAATGCTTCAATTCATTCAATAGAATATTTTGTTTGACCGAAATTCCTACCTGCAAGCAAACTGCTGTAGCGATCGCAATTTCGCTTTCTTTCCAGATACGACTAGGCTGCTGATAGTCAAAAGCTACTAATGTTCCCCAAAGGCGATCGCCTTCAAATATTGGCATACTCAAACGTGAGCAACTATCTTCAAGCTCTTTGAGGGCGAGATGACTTAAACCAGATCGAAAAGCCTTATTCTCGACGAAAAAGGATTGAAGTGCACCATTGATAATAGGATCGTAGCCTTGCCCCACTGATTCGATGATGAAGGAAGCAAAGTTTTGATCGATAAATTGAAATATGGCTACGCGATCGCAAGCAAATACTGAACGCATGTCAGCCGTAACCGAGTTGAGGGTTTCCGTAATCTCTAAAGAATGGCGAATTTGTTCAACAATGCTCAACACCAGACGCTCTTGAGTTAGCTTCTTTTTTAAATTAGCCTGTTCAATCATTAAAAGTTTTGTGCGTTCTTCTACGGTGTCTTCAAGTTGATCAAAGTTGGATTTAAGTTCATTTTGCATAACCGCAAAACTCTGGCTTAGTTGTCCCAATTCATCATTCTTAGGGGATGGAAGCAGTACATCTATATTTCCTTGGCTAATCTGTTTGGTAGATAGAACCAATTCTTGTAAACGCTTAATGATTGAAGCTGATAAAGCTAGCCCAACTCCTCCCGCGAAAATAAATGTAAAAATACTGGCAATTAAGAAGATATTTCGACTATCAATAATTGCAATCTGGACTTCAGTCTTAAGCCTCTGTAACTTTAATTCTTCGGCCTTTAGGGCGACATCAATTGCTTTAATAAATTCGTCTTCGCTCTCCTCAAACTCCTCTTTTTGCTCAAAAAATTTCTGGGGATCATTGCTTGTTTTTTGAACCTCAATTAGTTTTAAGCTATTTGCCTTTAGGGATGCACCTGCGGCTTGAATTTGGGTAAGAGCACCTTTTTTGTCGGCAGACAAGTTTTCAGGTACAGACTTATAGAGAGCTAAGGCTGAGTCATATGCCAAAAATCCTTCGTTTACTTCTTCTTCTTCTTCAAGTAAAGCTGCATTTATTTCGGGAGTTAGAGGCAAAACCTTCGTGCGTGCTGAGATCGTCGTATACTCAGCAGTAGCAGAAATAATTCTTAAGCCCGAATTTTTTAGCTTTTTAAGCGCTGAGTTGGTAGGTATAGTTCCCTCGGAAACAGCTTGAAAATCTTGGTTGATTGTTTCTATGTTTTTGTAGTTGATTACACCAACTAAGCTTGTGATAGCAGCGATCGCTAAATAACTCAGAATCAACTTTTGCTTAATCTTCATATCCTAAGTGATTTGATAACGCTGCTTATGTGGAAAAAGAGATAATAGCTTATCCTAATTAAAAAAATAGGTAACTAAGCTTTTTGTCTTATCTTAAAACACAAAATAGCTACGCCATTTTGTGTTTTTAAACTATTAAGTAGGTAATCAAAAAACCTCTAAATGCAAAGATTTTCAGCTTTTTTTTTGACTTTTTCGTGGATTTGCAAATTGTCTTTGTTTGCTTAGAAAAAGTCGGATGTCTTAATCTGTACTTTTTAAGATTTTATATACATAGATAATTACTGAGTTTGGTCTTTTAATCCTCAAAAGCGCTGCCCCAATCTTGGGAATTGGTGTTATACCAAAGCACAAAATGGCGTAGCCATTTTATGTTTTTAAACCCCTTACTGGGTTTTATTTTTAATTCACGAAAATGTAACTACACTTTCGTGAATTGGTATTTATTACTATTTAGACTGTATCTAAACAACGGATGTTCCATGAATATTCTGTTATTCAGCTTATATAGCAATGTAAGCTTTGCTTAGGACATAAAACCCAAGAATCGATTGGCGGCGCGAAGCGCCGCCAATCGATTCTTGGGTTTTGGTTTGTACTAGCTAACTCTTTTTTTGCTATACATTGCTATATTTGCGATTTATTCGATCGCTTGTAAAACGACTTTGGGCGAAAGTTTATCCTTAAACCAAACCGTCAGCACAGGCGTATCGCTTACATTTACGCCCGCCTTCTCCAGATTTAGTCGTTCAGAAATCGCCAAAATCAAATTCTCACAATTAGCCTGCCTGACTTGCGAAAACTTCTTGCGTAAATACTCAGGTCGCCAATAGCCGACAATCTCTAATAAATAAGTACGTCCATCGGGATGCACCAACCGAAAGTCAGGAATCATCACACTCCCAGGGATGGGAATTAAATCAACTTCTCTTTCTAATTTCCATTCTGTTTTTAACTCTGCCCAACGCTCCGCAAAGGAAGACTCGATCGCACTGTCATACATTTTGCCAGCAGGATAATGGCTAACTAAACCACAATCAGAATCGAGAGTAAATAAACCAGTGCGCTTTTTTTTTGAATAAGTATCTTTTTCAACGAGGGTGGCGTTGAGGCTCCATCTGGTGACATGGAGCAAAGCAGGAAGAAGCTTAGCGATCGCAAGTCCATAACGGGTACTCTTACCAAACAAACTCGTCGCGCCATCGACAGTAATCGTAAAGCCATAATCGACATCACCTTCGATATAGGACATCAATTGAAATAACTTGAGATAACGGAATAGCAGCTTATATTCTCCTGGATCGTTACGATGGACTTTGAGCGTCATATGACTTGCCCGATAGAAAATCCCCTGTACTTGCGAGAGATTATAACGATGGATAAGAGCTTCAGGTGTCGGACTTTCAAATTCGGTCAGAATCCGATTCTCCATCAGATCGGCATAAAGCCCCGTTGTAATTTGCGAAGGTAAGACTTCATGCTTTAGTTCTTCCGTCAGGCTATCGGCGAGTTTGGTAAGGGTTTGCTGTGTAGCCTGCTGGCTTGGAATAACTTGAGCCGACAATTCAAAAATACGGCGGCGTAATTCTTGCGGTTCGAGAGGACTAACAATTTCAAAAGTACTAAAACTGGACTTGAGTATATGTGCCAATCCCCGCTTTACCCGATAATCAGGTGCGTCGCCTTCAAGTTCTTGCAATAGGCGATCGAGTTCCCCCTGTGTACCACCCTTAGCATTCTCAAAAATTGCGATTAATTCTATGGCGATCGCCTGATGCTTATCATCTAATTTCAATCGTTTAGGAACGACGGTTTCGCCATTCAGTCGATGCATCAGGAGTTCGCTAGGCAGCATAAAAGAAAAGGCTCATAAATTAATTATACCAAAACACAAAATGGCTACGCCATTTTGTGTTTTGGTATAAACTCCAGTTAAGTATGCTGAAGCAGACTAAATAATAAAAGCAACCCGTTAAAACGGGTTTTAGCTTTTAGCTCGCACTTGAGTACAAGGCTGCTATTTTACTTGAGTTCGTTTTGTAGATACTCCACCACTGACTCAATTTCTACCAAAGTCGCCACCTTCGTCGCGCGATTAACGATTTCCACTTTGCCATCAGCGATCGCCTTACCCGTAACCACCCGATAGGGAATACCAACGAGATCGGCATCCTTAAACTTCACACCAGCCCGTTCATCGCGATCATCTAGCAATACCTCTACACCTGCCGCATCAAGGGCTGTGTAAAGCCTCTCGCCAACATCCATTTGCTTGGCATCACCAACATTCGGCACAGTGACAATCACATGGTAAGGGGCGATCGCCTTATTCCAGATGATGCCGTCTTTGTCGTAGGACTGCTCGACAGCAGCTTGAGCGAGACGCGAGACTCCTAAACCGTAGCAACCCATGACTAAGGGCAGTTCTTCGCCTTGCTCATTGGTGAAGGTCGCCTTCATCGCTTGCGAATATTTAGTTCCTAATTGGAAGATATGCCCAACTTCGATGCCTCTGGCGGTTTGCAAGGTTTGCGAAGGATCATGAACGGCGCGATCGCCTGCTTTGGCTTTATCAAGATTTACAACTGTGGGTAATGTAAATTCCTTACCCCAATTTGCGCCAACAACGTGACAATCAGCTTCATCTGCACCAGTGACAAAATTTTGTAAATGCTCAACAGTGCGATCGGCTAAGCGCAGAAACTTTGGAGAAACTGTGGAACTCTTGTCAATATAGGAATCATCCAGACTGGGTGAGATAAACCCGACAGGAAGTTTGGAATGCGCCCATTTTTGCTGAGATTCTGGATCAGCAACTTGAAGATTAATAACGGCTTTGCCGCCATAGTTACTTGCTAGTTTCGTCAGTTCATTTTGGAGTTTTACTTCATTAACATCGCGATCGCCACGAATGCTAACTAATACTAAAACTGTTGTGCCATTATCATAAATGACTTGATAGAGAACCTGTTTGACAACTTGGGTGGGATCGCATTTCAGCAACTTGCATACAGTTTCAATAGTTCCCTTTTTGGGAGTATGCACTTTCTCAAACTTGTCGAAATGCGAAGGCACAGCATCAGGTGGTAAAGATACTGCCTTCTCCACATTGGCGGCGTAGCTGCTATCTTCGGTAAAGAGAATATCATCTTCACCAGCTTCCGCTAGCACCATAAATTCCTGCGAACCCGAACCACCGATCGCACCTGAGTCAGCTTCGACAGCACGGAATTTCAGACCGCAGCGATCGAACATCTTCCGATAGGCGCGATCCATTTCGTAATAAGTCTCTTTCAGGCTCTCTTCAGTGCTGTGGAATGAGTAGCCATCCTTCATGATGAACTCACGACCACGCATCAAGCCAAAACGAGGACGAATCTCATCGCGGAACTTGGTTTGGATTTGATATAAATGCTGTGGCAATTGACGGTATGAACGGATCGTATCTCTAGCGATCGCTGTAATAATTTCTTCATGGGTAGGACCAAGCCCGACTTCACGATTAGCGCGATCGGTGAGGGCAAACATGATCCCTTCGGCTTTAGTATAGGTATCCCAGCGTCCTGACTCTTGCCATAGTTCCGCAGGTTGTAGTTGCGTCAATAGACATTCTTGCGCCCCTGTGTCGTTCATCTCTTCTCGGACGATCGCCGAAATCTTTTGCAAAACGCGCCACATGAGCGGCAAGTATACATACAAGCCTGAACCTACGCGCCTGATGTAGCCTGCACGGAGTAGTAGTTTGTGACTTGTGAGTTCTGCTTCGGCGGGATCTTCACGCAGAGTGACCCAGAGCATTTGAGATAGACGCATATTGCTGGAGGTATTCGCTGATGTTCGCTAGGGATATTCGCTAGAATTTCGTTGATCTGTTAACGGTGATTCTGCCTGACGATCATATCAGGACTTGTAGCCTTGGTGTTGTAGGCGTATGCGACTTAGCAAATTAAAGTATGTGTATCTGCAACAATTGCACTCATAGTTGAATATTTTTAGGGAAATTGCCCCACATTTCTTGTCTTGCTGTTCTAATATCTTCTTCAGTAATATCGATATTTAGATCGGCGCACAAACCTTTGATACTTTTTCGTGGTCGCTTAACCGTAGCTTTGGCTTGCAAAAACTCTGCAAAATCTAGTAATTCTTGTTGCTTGTCTGGTGGTAAGATTTTCAATAATTCGCTGGAGGTGATTGCTGTTTTCATATGGGTTTATTATCTAATTTTTGATTTAGCCGATCGCTAAGTTTGTTAATGGCTGAATAGTTTGCAATTCATCATTTTCTGTTTGTTGAGCGTGATATAGATCCCAACATTGTTGAAGGTTCATCCAGAAGTCTGGTGATGTGGAAAAGAATTTAGCTAGACGGAGGGCGGTGCTTGGGGTAATGCCTCGACGACGATTGATAATTTCATTTACTCTTTGATAGGGGACATGAATAGCTTTGGCTAGTTCTTGTTGAGTTAATCCCAACGGAATTAGAAATTCTTCTAGTAACATTTCCCCTGCGTGGGTTGGTGGACGATGGGTTGGTATGCGTGTCATATTTAATACTTCTATCTTTAACTTCAGTGATAATCTACAATTTCTACTTGATTTGCTCCTGTGCTAGTCCAGATAAAGCAAATTCGATACTGGTCGTTGATGCGAATACTATGCTGCCCTTTACGATCGCCTGCTAATGCTTCTAGTCGATTGTTGGGTGGAACACGCAGGTCGTTGAGGGCATTTGCGGCGTTAATTTGGTCGAGTTTGCGGGTTGCAACTTTACAAATGGATGCTGGACAAACTTTTCTTGCCTCCTGAGAGTTTTTGCCGTTGAAGATGTCTTCAGTGCCTTGATTTTTGAATGAGACAATCATAATTTAGCATAATAACACGGAGGTCATGCTAAACAGGATGTTTTAAAAATTTATCTCACCACGCACTAGCTTTTCTTCGTAGTCTTCTAGATTTTTGAGATAGTCGTGAAGGTCTGCAAATACTTGGCTGGCAGGATAGCCGATCGCTTCGCCACTGGTTAGATCGCGATCGCGTGCTTCGGCTTCTTCGAGCCAATCGTTTGTAATGCGATCGCTCAGATCTTGTTCTACTTCCTGACGCAAGGCGAGATAGTGTTGATAGTCGTTTGCCCATTCGATAAATTCAATTTCATCTGATGTTTTTCCTTGGCAATATTGATGGAAAAATTCTTCAGAATCGAGTTTGTGTTGATTTTCGTGGAGGCTAAGTCTTTTGGCAACGGCGATGAGGGCATCGAGTGGGGATTGATAGGTAATGGTTTGGGGTAGATGTGTCATCGTTTATGTCCAGAATCGTTGAATGGGATAGGCATCAAAGGCGACATCTCGACTAATCACTGTGAGAGATCTGGTAATTGCTTGGGCGATCAACATTCGGTCAAATGGATCGCGGTGATGTAGTGGAAGATCGCGGATTTGGATGGTGTCACTAAATGTGATGGGAAGCAATAGAATGTCTGAGGCTTCAAGTTCTGTTTCAATGGCTTCATAGTCTTGTTGCAGTGACAATTTACCGAGATTTAACTTGATGGCAATTTCCCAGAGACTAACGATACTGAGATACACGATATCAGCTTCTTCAATGATATCTTTGAGATTGCTGGGTAGCTCATCGCTATTTTCTGATAGCCAAATAAATGTATGGGTGTCTAGCAGATATTGGCTCATTCCATATATTCCTTAAAGTCTTCTAGTGGCTCGTCAAAGTCATCGGGCAAGGGTAATACGAATGTCCCTTTTAAGATTCCGACTCGACGTTTTTTGGCTGGTGGTGCATTTTGGGTAATTTCTTGCGCGTGATTAACGATGAGATATTTGGCATAGTGCAGAATTTCTCGTTTGAGTGATTCTGGCATCTGGGCTATGGTTTGCAAGATTTCTGTATCTAGGGGTTGTGTAGTAGTTGTCATTGTCTAAGCTCCTGCATATAGCTATATTTTACTTTTTAGGTTTGGCTTCAAGTCCTGCTTTGAAGGCGGCAAGGAAGACTTCGACAAAATAATTTTTGGCGATTTTTGATCGCTTTAGAAAGCATTTAAGAATGCAAGGGCGCACCAAAACAGGTATAAATACTGATGAAGTCTAGTATCAACCAGTCAAGATGCGCCAACCCTATAATACCGATTTATCAAGCAAAGAGTGGGAAAT
>JBIKYZ010000458.1:0-2651 GCA_044354985.1 Pseudanabaena sp.
GCAAATATCGCAGACTCAGCAAGGATTATGAATTTTATGAGAACACCTCGGAGTCCTTTATTTACCTAGCTTTGATCCGCAAAATGCTTAGAAATCTTACTGCTGTCAATTCTTAAATGCTTTCTAAAGTGATTGGTTCATTAATACCTGTCCAGTAAATTGCTAATTGCCCTACAGCTTCAGTAAATCGATCAAATTCAATTGGTTTCCGAACATAGCTATTTGCCCCTAGGTCATAGCTGTCAATAATATCCCGCTGTTCACTTGATGAAGTGAGGATTACTACGGGTAGTAGACGAGTTTTTGCATTAGCTCGGATGGCTCTTAAAACATCCAGACCATCAATTTTTGGCAATTTTAAGTCTAAAATCATAACGATAGGAAGGCAATTTGCATTAAAAACTGTGGCTAGAGCTTCTTCTCCATTACGAGCGATGAGGATTTCCGCAGAGATATTGGCTCGACGTAATGCTCTAACAGCCAAACGCTCGTCATCGGGATTATCTTCAACTAATAAGATGGTCGCTTGCGTTGCCATGATTTAGCCTCCTGCTCTAGACGATGTATGCGGTACTGTAAAATAAATTGTCGCACCTTTTTCTACAAATCCCTCAGCCCAGACTTTTCCACCATGTCGATGGATTGCTCTCTGTACGCTTGCCAGTCCGATGCCAGTGCCTGCAAATTCATTGGTGTTATGTAGACGCTGGAAGACTCCGAAGAGCATTTTAGCAAATGCCATGTCAAATCCTGCACCATCATCACGAATAAAGTAGATTAACTGATCTTCTTGCTCCATTATGCCAAATTCTATGCATGATGTTGCATGATGGCTAGTGAATTTCCAAGCATTTTGGACTAAGTTACTGATCACAACTCGCATCAAGGTGAGATCGGCCGATACGAATATGTTCGGAAGGATGACTACTTCTACTTCTCGTTCAGGCTCTAATACTTGTAGTTCACTTACTTGTTCTTGAACCAATGCACTCAGGTTAACATTGCTATACTGCATTTCCGATCGCGATACACGAGAGAGGCGCAGTAAGTCATCAATTAACATTCCCATGCGTTTAACATTGCGACGGATGCGCTCAAAGTAATCTCGCGCCTCGTCATCAAATTTGTCATAATAATCCTCTATTAATGCATTGCTATAGCCATCGATCGCCCGTAGTGGCGAACGTAAATCATGAGAGACAGAATATGCAAAGGCTTCTAGCTCTTGATTAGAAGCTTGTAGCTGGGCTGTGGTTTGCAAGATTTGAGATTCGGCAAGTTTGCGATCGGTGATGTCAAAGTTAATTCCAACCATACGCTGCACTTCACCCTGCGCGTTGTGCTGCGCCATTGCATAGCCTTGGATATAGCGGATTGTTCCATCGGGATGCACTACTCGAAATTCGGGGTCAAAGTCTTTTTCACCCTTTATGGCTTGTTGAAGTGCCAATTCACTGACGCTACGATCGTCTGGATGTAAGCTGTTTGACCAAGCTTCATAAGCACTCGTGAACTGATTGGATGTGATGCCATACATCTCATACATGCGGTCATCCCAAGTGAGGATATTTTGCACAACATCCCAGTCCCAAATGCCGATCGCGGCTGACTTTACGGCTAAGGTGAGACGCGCAGATAGGTTTTGTAGTTCTTCTTCTTGTTGTTTGCGTGCAGAAACATCACGACAGACACAAATCAGCAAGCCATCTTCTGTCAAGGTGAGTGATAACCCCTCAATAAAGGTAGTTCCATCTTTACGAATAGCGATCGCTTCGCCTTCCCAATGTCTCTTAGTCCCTAGGACTGGGAACACTTCGCGCTCAAAACGCTGAAGCTCTTCTGGGGAATAGAGCATTCTCCAGTTTTTGCCCAAGAGCTCTTCTGGGCGAGTATAGCCAAATAAACTAACATGTGACGAGTTTAGGTAAATATAGCAATCGTCTTTGAGAATCGCAATGCCATCCACAGCGGCTTCGATCGCAGTGAGTTGTTGTTTGAGCTGTTGCTCTGATTGCTTGCGATCGCTAATGTCCTGTGCAGTCCCAATGGTCAACTTTATCTGTCCGCGATCGTCTCGACTAAATACTGTGTCGCGACTATAGAGCCATCGCCATTCGCCATTAGCATGACGCATCCGATATTCAATTTCAAAAACTTCTTCCGATTGCGCAGCTTCGATTTGTCGATAGTAATCAGGTATTTTCGTAAGGTCTTCGGGATGCATCAAGTTTGTGAATAGATCTGCTCCCATCGCTTGAATCTCGGTGGATGTATAGCCAAGTACGGATGCAATCTCACGATTGCTGTAAACGTTGCATTGCTCTTGTAGGTCGTAGAGATAGAGAATGTTCGGCGAGGCTTCGGCAATTTTTTGAATAAATTTTTGTTTTTCTAAAATCTCTTGTTCGACAGCTTTGCGATCGCTGATATCAGTGCAAGTCCCGATATAGCCCAAAAATTCTCCATCGGCAGCAAATCGGGGTATACCTGTATCCAGCATCCAGTGATACTCACCGTCAAATCTTCTAACTCACCTTACGCAGATAGAAAATCCAGAGATTTGATTTAGATAAAAGAGTCTGAGAATGTATACTGAAACAAAGTTTGAACGTAATTGCTTCATCGAAACTAAACCAAGAGTAGCACATAGG
>JBIKYZ010000459.1:0-2650 GCA_044354985.1 Pseudanabaena sp.
ACAAGGGTAGAAAGGTTATGGATGGTTTCAAAGAAAATCTACCTATTGTTTTTGATGAATATCTTCCTAAATGGAACTATAGAGCCATTCCTCAAAATGCATAAGTTATTTATTTTTCATTCCTAAAAGATAATTTTGGTTGCACTTGGGAAGTAAGTAAAAGGAATGAAGACCAGCAAGGTTTTGTTGTTGAATCAAAGCGTTGGGTAGTGGAGAGAACCTTCGCTTGGATAGGCAAATATCGCAGACTCAGCAAGGATTATGAATTTTATGAGAATACCTCGGAGTCCTTTATCTACATAGCTTTGATCCGCAAAATGCTTAGAAATCTTACTGCTGTCAATTCTTAAATGCTTTCTAAGGTACTAAACGCTGGTAACTCATAGCTTTCTTTGACCAATTCCTCAATCGCCACATTAATTAAATCGGCGTTACGATCCATAGTTGTCGCCGCCGTTGCGATAGCAATAGCGATATGTTGACGTGCGCCAGCATCAAAGATTTTAACTTTTAGAAAAGTCCGAATCGCTGTTTCATAGCGACGTTGTGACCGCAGGGGTGCAATGGCATCAATTGAACTGTTTAGATTCAATAGTTTCCGTAAATGCTCAATGAGTGCGGTTGGAATTGATGCCGCATCTGGAAAGTACCCTAGTCGCTGGAAAGCTTTCAGAGATATCAACAAGCGAAATCGACCTTCTTTACTGGCAGTTTGGACACGAGCAAAAGCTAGCTCGGATTCAGTTGGGGTATAGATTTCGGCTAATTCTTTGAGATTCGGAAGAGATTTAAAACGAGGATAGGCGGTGCGTTCGATTGCGGTCATTAAATTAGGCGATTACCGCCGATTTTCGGTTACACAAACGGTAATTAGCGGTAGGCTCATTTTCCTAGTTGAGAGTATAGACAATACTTTATCAGTTCGGAATAAACACTCTTTTAAATAGCTATTGTGGATATTCAATCAATATTTAAGTTTAGCTGTTTTCTGAGTTTTGCAGTAGTTGGTTTAAAGCTTTGTGGGCAGTTATTTCTGCCCGCTCGGAAGTAACTTTTTGGTAGCGTAAGGTGGTGTGGATATTTGTATGTTCCATCAAGGCGCGTAATTCTTCGATACCCATTAAGCCAACTCTCTCGGTGGCAAAGGTGTGTCGGAGATCGTGCATTCTGATACCTTGCAGTTTTGGGTCTTGCTTAGTTAAGTTTGTCCAGTCACGATGGGCTGTTTGATAACTCAAGGGAGTAACTTTTCCCGTCACAGGCTGTTGGGTGGTGAATAAGGCTGCTGCTTCTGTGTGTCGATAGTATTTTAGATATTTTTCTAATGCTGTTGCGGCATCTTCGCTGTAGAAACACCATCGGGTTTTATTGCCTTTGCCGATTACTTGAAATTTACGTTCTTTGAGGTTGACTTCTGCTAGTTTCAAGCTCAGGATTTCGGCTATTCTCGCTCCTGTGCGATGTAGCAAATACACCAGTGCTTTCATGCGGTTGTCATTTTCTACGACTTGGTAGAGTCGGGTGATTTGCTCGGGCGATAGGTATCGAATTACCCGATCTGCATGATGTTCCCCTTTCTCTAGGTTGGGTTTGCGGCGTTGAAGTCGGGCTATGGGGTTAGCTTTTAAGTAATCTTGCTCTACGGCAAAGTTGAATAACGCTTGGAGGATGGCTTGGTGGCGGTGATGGGTTGTATAGGCTAGATGGGTTAAATCTTCTAGGTATTTTATTAGGGTTGCTCGACTCAATATTTCAATGGGATAGCTGCCATATTCTTGGAGTAATGGCATTAGGCTCAGTTCGTAGGATTGCACAGTGCTTTGGGCTAGTCCTTTACGCTCTAGAAATTCAGTGGTGACTGTAGCTAGTGTGATAGTCAATTTATCAGCTAGTTTAAGTAATAAGTTAGAGATTATTGTTGATAGTATAGTTTTCTATAAACATACTTTTAAACACTGTTTTGTGAATATTTTACAGGGTGATAAATCGCCTAACTCTGGTGAAACTTTGGGTGGTTATATTAAACGTATTCGACTTTCCCTCGGTTTGAATCAGAGAGAGTTGGCAGCGATGGCGACGATTCATTTGCAGAGTTTGGGCAAGATTGAACGTGGTCTGACTGCCAAGCTTAGTTCTCATAGTAAAGCTGGTTTGGCTTCTGCTTTGCAAGTTCCTGTGGAATATTTAGAGGCTGTTTCTCATGGTACTTCCATTGAGCCTGTTTCTATGCTTAGGTTCTGTCCGTCTTGCTGGACTCCTGGTAATCCTGCTGATCCTCTCTGGATGGATGTCAGAGCTAATTTCTGCTTTATCTGTGGGGGGAAACTTTGCGATCGGTGTTCTCATTGCCAGCAAACTATTTCTTCGCTCAAGCATCGCTTCTGTCCTTTTTGTGGTTCTCCCTATAAGTCTAAACTGATTTCTTAAAGCTCCTCTGGGTAACGCTTTTAAGCCTATCTTGCAGGTTTTTACACGTATCCTGTAGCTACCCCTTACTAATTGAATATTTAACATTTTGTTAAATTAATTAACTCATGTTACGCAGAAGCCTAAAAAGGTTTCAGAGACTGCCATTCCAAGTGAGATTGCTGCAAAGCCTTGATATATAATTTGGATTTGAGAGCGAAGTGATTGAGCTTAGAATTAAGTT
>JBIKYZ010000207.1:0-8962 GCA_044354985.1 Pseudanabaena sp.
CTAAAAGTAACCCTCCTCCTGCCTGTGCTTCTATTGCCAAACGAGAAATGTTAGATTTTCGTATTGAATTTTCTCGTGTTACCACTATCTCAGGATGAGACTCGCCTAAGTTTTCTGCACCACTAAGATTAAAGTCTAAGTAATTTAAAATCCAAACTGATTTTATAAACTCACTGTTACGCAGAAGGAATTCCTGCGATAGCTGAGGTTTAGGGCTGGCACGGGGGATTGCCCCTACAGATCATGAATATTGCAGGTAGGGGCAATCCCCCCGTGGTTGCCCTGCTTGGCTAGCAGCAAGAGATTCATCATCTGCGTTCTGCGTAACATTCAGTTATAAAGTTACCAAGTCGAGGCTTGTCCAATATTTCTCAATGTGGCAATATCTTGAGAATGTGTGCCTTTAGGATTGGGTAAGCCCAATGCTTCTAGATCCGCATCTACCATTAGCTCCACCAAAGCCTTAAAGGTAACTTTTGGCTCCCATCCCAGCTTTTGTTTAGCCTTGCTGGAGTCTCCCAACAACAAATCCACCTCGGCAGGACGGAAATAGCGCGGATCGATCTCTACATAGTCGTCCCATTTAAGGTTGACGTAAGCAAAAGCTTCTTCTAAAAATTCTCTTACTGAATGGGTCTCACCAGTGGAAATCACGTAGTCATCAGGTTTTTCCTGTTGCAACATTAACCACATCGCCTCAACATAGTCTTTGGCATAGCCCCAATCGCGTTTGGAATCAAGATTTCCTAAATAGAGTTTTTTCTGCTGATTAGCGACAATGCGGGCGATTGCTCTGGTGATCTTTCTGGTGACAAAGGTCTCACCTCGGCGCGGTGACTCATGATTAAACAAAATGCCATTGCAAGCAAATAGTCCGTAAGACTCGCGGTAATTAATTGTTTGCCAATGGGCATAGACCTTGGCACAAGCATAGGGACTACGTGGATAAAATGGCGTATCCTCATTTTGGGGTACAGCTTGCACTAAGCCGTACATCTCCGATGAGCCTGCCTGATAAAAACGGATTTCGCGATCGTTGCGTTGTTGATAGTCGCGCAAAGCTTCTAATAACCGTAATGTTCCCATCCCTACTGCGTCAACTGTATATTCAGGAGAGTCAAAGCTAACGCGCACATGGGACTGAGCACCGAGGTTAAAGACTTCATGAGGTCGAACAGCTTCTAAAATGCGTCCCAAAGTAGTGCCATCGGTTAGATCACCATAGTGCAGAAATAATTTGGTTTCTGGTAAATGCGGATCTTGATACATATGATCTAGGCGATCGGTATTGATTGTGGAAGTGCGACGAATGATTCCATGCACTTCATACCCTTTTGCTAGCAATAGTTCTGATAAATAAGATCCATCTTGACCTGTGATACCCGTAATTAAAGCTCGTTTAGATTTACTCATGAAGTATGGCTTTGGTAAGGACTCAATAAAATCTTACAACAATGATTAAAGAAATATAGATCAAAGATGAGAAAAACGAAAAGCTTCCTTTTCTCTTTTACAAGCATTTACCATCAATCAGTAATTTTTCAAACTCAGGTGCAGGTAATGGTGGGCTAAAGAAGTAGCCTTGTATCTGATCACAGCCATTTTCTTTTAAAAAATGAATTTGCTCCGCAGTCTCGACACCTTCAGCGATAACTTGCAAGGACAAACTATGGGCAAGATCGATGATGGCGAGGGAAATCGTCGCATCGTGGCGATCTGTTGTAATGTCTTGGATAAAACAGCGATCTATCTTAAGTATATTTACTGGAAAATGCTTAAGGTAGCTCAAAGACGAATAGCCTGTACCAAAATCATCGATCGCTACTTTTACGCCTATTGACTGCAACTGCGATAGTACTTGGATTGTAAACTCAGCATTTTGCATGATGATGCTTTCAGTAAGCTCGATTTCCAGATTATCTGGTTCGGTACCAGTTTCTTGTAAAACCTTACTAATTAATTCTGTGAGATTATTGTCTGGACGAAAATGCTGACCAGATAAATTAACAGCAATAAATCCATAATTTATGCCAGATTCTCTCCAAGAGCGCATTTGTTCGCAGACTGAGTATAGGATTACCTCACTCAAACGCAGGATTAGCCCTGTTTCTTCGGCTACAGGAATAAATTTACTCGGCATAATCAACCCTAAGTCGGGATGCTGCCATCTTGCTAACGCTTCAGCCCCAACGATTTTTCCAGATTTGAGGTTGACCAAAGGCTGATAAAAAACCCGAATTTCATTGCGATCAATGGCGCGGTGGAGGCTATTTGCTAACGCCATATATTCTGAAGATTGGACATTCAGATCTGGACTGTAGAGCTTATAGCTATTTCGGCTATGGGTTTTAGCATAATACATAGCTAATTCAGCATTTTTGATTAATCCTTCCACCTCTTGATGATCGTTTGGAAAAATGGATATGCCAATACTACTAGTAATGAAAACCTCATGCCCATATAAATGATAAGGACGGCTTAATAGATCGAGAATTTTCTGTGTTTCAAGTTTGATGCTGAGCGTATCTGTGACACCAGAAATGATCAGTGCAAATTCATCGCCTTGGATACGCGCCACCATATCGCATGGTGCGGTGTAGCGCTTTAGGCGCTCGGCGATCGCTATAAACAATTGATCGCCAATATTATTACCAAGAGTGTTGTTAATAATATTGAAATTGTCCATATCCAGAAATAGTAAAGCGAGCGATTTGTTATTAATTTTGGCGTGCAAAATAGCTTGGCTTAGCGACTCATGAAAAAGGATGCGATTTGGCAGTTGTGTTAAGCCATCATGGTGAGACAGGTATTCAAACCTTGCGCCTACTGCTTTGATTTCATCATAGTAATGATCTCTAGCTGAGTTGTACTTTTGCAATCGTGAGGCGATCGCACCCAATAACTCTGCTGAGGTAAATGGCTTTGTCAAATAGTCATCTGCACCTAGTTGCATAGCATGACGCATATCTGCTTTTTCCGTCATCGCCGTTAAAAATATAAACGGAATCATTGAGGTTTTCTGTTCTTGTCGCAGTGCAACCAATGTCCCGAAGCCATCTAGTTCAGGCATGGCTATATCACAGATAATCAAATTTGGTAAATAGGTTTTAGCTATTTGTACACCAACAAGTCCATTTTCTGCGCCCAGTACATCAAAACCTTCGTAGGAAAGAGTCTCCATAATCTCTTCGCGCAAAGCTTCCACGTCTTCGATGACTAGTATTGTTGTCATAATTTAGTTTGTTCCGTTATAAATTCAATAATTAGTGTTGCGCAATGTAGCCTCACAAAACTAATTATTCATTAAGGCGTAAGGAAGTTTTACCTTTACAGTTGTGCCTTTATTTTCAACACTAGTAAGTTGAATTGTGCCACCAAGAATATCTACTGAATTCTTGATAATTGCCATCCCCAATCCAGTTCCTACGATCATACCAACATTTTGAGCGCGATAAAAATGGTCAAAAATCTTTTCTTGATCATTTAAAGGAATGCCAATCCCCTGATCTTTAAACTCTAATAAAAGTTGCGGAATGCGATCGCTAGTTAGTGAAATTGTAAAATTAACTTCACTAGTGTTTGGAGAATATTTAATAGCATTTGATAGCAAGTTAGAAACAATTTGTCTAAAGAATTTAGTGTCAATTGATATCTTTGCAGGAGCATTGATGTTTTTGAAAATAACTTGATGCTTGCCGTTGCCTATTAATTTAGTTTGCTCGATAATTTCTAGACAGAAATCTTCAAGATTAATTCTTTCTGACTGTAAATCAAATCTACCAGATTCAGTTTTGCCAATAATTAGTACTTCCTCCAATAGGTTAGTCATTCCTTTAACTTCGCGTTGGATTTTATCAATTCTTTCCAGTTTTTTCTCGTCCGACATTTTGTGTCCATAGTTTCGCAGCAGATCACTTGCTGTTTGGATGGTTGCTAGTGGAGTGCGAAACTCATGGGAAGCTCTGGAAATAAATTGTGATTTGAGTTCGTTAAGTTCTTTCTCTCTGAGCAAAGCCCTCTGTAGTTGGCTCAGACTCTGCTCAAGCTGCTGAGTGCGATCAGCAACTTGACATTCTAGATTTTTGTTAAGATCCTGAACTCGTTCAAATAATTTTACTTGTTGAATAGCGATCGCTACATGATTAGCCAACTGTTTGAGCAAATCAATTTCAAATTCTTCCCACTGACGAGGCGCAAAACATTGGTGAGCTATTAACAATCCCCATAACGTATCTCCAAAAGAAATAGCGACTACGATATTAGCCTTAACTTGAAAACATTGTAGAAGATCTTTATGGCAAGGGCTTAAATCTGCAAGTTCAACATCATTGATACTAGATATAGCTCTGTTTTGATATTTTTGTGCATAATCCTGATTAAAACATGTATCATCAATTGTTTTCCCAAGAATGGATAACAAAGGATTGTTAATAGCTTCTACGACAAAAGTACCACTCCAATCTTGTTGAAACTGGTAAATAACTACTCGATCAATACGCAATAATTCTTGAGCCTCTTTAACAGTAATTGAGAGGATTTGATCGAGATTTAATTCGCATTGAATTTTAAGTAAAATTGCATTTAATAATCGTTCTCTCTCGCTTTGATAGCGCAATTGAGTTTCGACTTTTTTGCGCTCAGTAATGTCGTAATAGCTACTTAAATACATCCGTTTACCTTTGTAAGCCATTAGCCTTGTGGAGACTAAAACATCTTTAAATGTGCCATCACGATGACAAATTCGGGTCTCGACAGTCATCGCTCGACCCTTTTCCTGTAGCTGTTGTAATCGCTGTAAAGCTTTATCATGTTCAGCCCGATCGGGATATAGGAAGGTTGTGAAATCATGGCTAGCATTTGCTTCCACAGACGTATACCCCGTAAGGTTTTCCATCCCAGTATTGAAAATCGAAAAATAGCCTGAATCATCACTAAATGTAATACCTTCTTTGATTGATGTCAGTACAGTACGTAAGCGCTCCTCACTTGCCAGCAATTTTTGGTTTGATTTTACTTGGTCGGTAATGTCGGTTTGAATGCCGATGTAGTTAGTAAGTTCGCCATGATCATTAAAGACGGGTGCAATATACAAATCATTCCAAAATTGCGTTCCGTCTTTGCGATAGTTGAGCAGGACAGAGTGACATTCCCTCTGTTCTTCAATAGCTTTGCGTAAATCTAAAAGCCCAATTTGATTGCGATCGCCACCTTGCAGAAATCGACAATCACGTCCGATTACTTCTGCTGCGCTATAGCCTGTAATCCTCTCAAAGCTGGGATTAACATAAATCATGGGATTATTCGACTGGGTGGCATCGGTAATCACAATCCCATTAGAACTAGCAGCGATCGCGCGTTCGCGCAACTTCAGAGACTCTTCTACTCGCTTCCGTTCTGAGACATCTCGCAATGAAGCAACCACGTAGACTCTGCGATCTTCATCAATTGTTTCTGACACACGCATTTCCGCCGAGGTTGTACTGCCTCGGTTGAGAATATCGACATCAGTGCTTTCCCCCGCTACTACAGGAAGTCCAAAAGTTTCACCGATAATATCTTCAGATTTACACCCAAATAAGTTCTCAGCTGATTGGTTAACATATCGCACTACGCCTTCATGATCAACCACCACAAAAGCGTCAGAAACTTCACTCACTAAATGGCTGAATTTTTTTTGATTGAGATCTTGAACTTGGAATTTTGATAGTGAGCGGTCAGTAATATCTTGGCAAGTTCCGACGATCTGCTCTGAGTTGTTGATACTGTCAATATCCAGGGATAGCGAAATCGATAGCATCCGATTTGTCACTAAATCAAGTTGTTCTTCAAACACAACAACTTGTCGTGTTTGCAAACATTGACGAACATATTTGTTTAATAATTCAGCAAATCCTAAAGACAAACATTCCTTTGGCTGTAAGCCAACTAGATCAACAGTTTGATCGATACTACGTTCCCCAAAGACAAGATGGACAAATGCGGAATTAGCGAGAGAAAACCGCAGAACAAATCCCTGATCATTTAGATCAGATACTTGCATATTTGCTTCAATCGACAAAACAAAGATTCCGCATTGAACATGATCTAGGATATTTTGCATAATCGCCAAATCCTCTACCAAATGTCGCAGCTATTAACTATAAGTTTTCTAAATTTCTGAGAAAGTGCACCCGAAAGGTGTACTTTCTCAGAAATTTAGGATTTTAATATCCCAATATATACAGATAAAAATAAGCCTCTGCTCTGAGTCTTAGGTTTCATGGCTCAACTATAATTGTGATCTCTATGTATTCACATTAATTATTTATGTATTTAACCATCTCAGTTCCTTCTATCGGTTGTGCTAGTTGTATTGAAACTATTGCCAAAGCGATTCAATCTGTCGATGCAGCAGCAGCAGTTAATGGCGATGTAACAACTAAGTCTTTAGATATCGAGAGCCATTTATCTGAAGTCAAAATTCGAGAACTAATTGCGATCGCAGGTCACAAAGCTGCATAAGAATTAGATGCCGTGGAAATTACTGCATCTAATTCTTAGATATCGCAATAATCTCCTTTAGGTGCATTAAAATCCCCTGACTTTCCGCCACTCTTATGGATCAACCTTGTATTCGAGATGATCATCGTCTTTTCAAGGGACTTTGCCATATCGTAAAGGGTTAAAGCCGCGATCGTGGCAGCGGTCATGGCTTCCATTTCCACTCCAGTTTCAGATTTAGTTTTGACCTCAGCCTCAATTTGATAGCCAGGGATATTTTCATCTAGAAAAATCTTGACATCGACACTAGTGAGATTAATCGGATGACACATGGGGATCAAGTTAGCTGTTTGTTTCGCTGCCATAATCCCTGCTAGTCTTGCCGTCCCTAATACATCTCCCTTTGGCACATTTCCTGATTGGATGGCATCTAATGTTGTTGTTTTCATAGATATCTCGCAAACAGCGATCGCCCGTCTCACCGTTTGCGGTTTATGCGTCACATCCGCCATCTGAGCATTACCACTTTGATCGAGATGAGCGAGTGACTGAAGAATATCCGTATCCATAAAAAACTTTGCCGAAATTAGCTCAATAATATAAAAACAAAACAAGGCTACGAAGTATTTAATCATGGTTAGTCATTGCTAACCATTCAGCCATGACCAGACTCTTCACCTAGTACAAAAGTTTACCCGAATTATGACTGAGACTGTAAAGATTGAGATTTATGCAGATAATCTTGGTGTGACTCAAGCGATCGCAACCCAACTTGCTCAGCTTGTCTCCGCAGGCACAATCATTCTGCTTGAAGGTAATCTTGGCAGTGGCAAAACCACTTTTATGCAAGCCTTTGGTCGCGCACTTGGCATTAGCTGCACAATTACTAGTCCGACGTTTACGCTAATTGATGAATACACTGAAGGTCGTTTGCCACTTTATCACATTGATCTTTATCGCCTAGAGCCATCTCAAGTCCCTAGTTTACATTTAGAAGAATATTGGCGCGGGGAAGATTTTCCGCTTGGTGTGGTGGCGATCGAGTGGGCAAGTAAACTACTTACCATTCCGCCAAATCATCTCAAGATTAATCTCGCAGTAACAATAAGCTCTCAAAATAAAGAAGAGGCAAAAAATCTTAACTTAAATTTAGAAGACGATCTCGAAGTCTTTTCCGAAGCTCGCCTTATCCACCTAATCGCTCAAGGCAAGACCTATGTTGATATTCTGACAGCACTTTGCGCTGAAGCAGAAACCAAGATTCTTGTTAAAAAATAATGTCAAGCCGCACTTTATAACAAGCAGCAATTTTTATAATAAGAATTGCTGTTTAACAAGAAATTCATATGGCAGATCAAGGTCAGGAATTTGAGCTACAGCAATTGCCGAGCAAACGAGTCACAATATAAATTTTGAAAGCGTTGCTTCGCAACGCTTTCAAAATTTATATTAGTTTGGGTTTGAGCGTAAAGCGCCCTAAGACTTTTTTTGATTTAGTTATCTTTAGAATCTAGGTCATCAGGTTCGCCATTACCCTTTACTTCATCTTGGAAGCCCCGTAGTGCTTGTCCCACACTGCGACCAATTTCAGGGATTCGCTTTGCCCCAAAAATTGCTACACCCACAAGCGAAATTACAATTACTTCTGGCCAGCCAATTCCAAACATTTAACTTTGATCTCCTCAAACGTATCTGAATATTCTTCTATTGTCTCAGCAAGTATAAGCTAACTCAACTTTCTGAGTGTATTCAAAAGCAGTAAGCTATAAAGAATTTACAAGTAAATCTAAACAAGTACTAAAAAATAATGGAATCAACCATTACTTGGACACTTGGCAGCACCGAACCCGATGCTGAAGCCAATCTTGCCCGTATCGCCCAATGGTGGGCATCTTTAGCAGGACAAGAAATCATCTGGCAACAACGTCCCTTAGACGAGAATAGCGATCGCAATGCGATCGACTGGAACAAGCAAGCTCTCGACGAAACTTTTGCAATTCAAACACCGAGCTTACGCGGGATTACCCTTTATTGGTACAAACCCAATAGCCCCGACGAACGCAATATTTCTGTTGGCTACCTCCAACTCAACCAATTTACTCAACAACTAGACATTCTGCCATCGTCAGGTCGAAGCTACCAACTTCGCATTACCCTACCCAAAATCGTCTACCAAAAGACTCAAGTCATCGATCCCCAGTTTGGCTGTATCATTCAGCCGAATGGTGATACAGTTTTACTATTTCGAGATGAAACCCAACGCTTAGAAATTCAAATTGATTTGAGTGCCGTAAATGCCGATGTACTTAAGCAAAAGCTAAGTAAGACATAGAATATATTTGCACAGCTATAGCGATAAAAAAGAGGCTCATCTAGGTAAATAGGTGGAAGGAGGCATAAGAAGACGACGAAGGAAATCAAAATCAATCCAGCTAAGATTGTATGCCCACTCAAACATGGCTACATATAGATACAAATACTT
>JBIKYZ010000208.1:0-8948 GCA_044354985.1 Pseudanabaena sp.
TCTGTGACAATTATTGGCATAATGGGTTTAGGGATAATGATTTGTTTTCGGTTGAAAGTTGAAACTCTCGTTATCCCTTTTCGCTTAATCCCGCTCTTTCTTTGCTTCAATCTTGTCCAAAGTCCAACATAAAGTTTCGCCCCTGCGGGGCGAAACTTTATGGGTTTGGGTAATTACACCAATTTTTTAAAAGCTAGTCGCAGGATAAGTACCTGTGCAGGATAAATTACCTCAACCCGTAAGGTTTCGTCCCGCAGAGGCGAAACCTTACGGGTTGGGATATGTAATTAATTAAGCGTGCCTACTTAGCTTTCAAAAAATTGATTTTTAAAATGAGAATTGCTGCTTTGAACTTTAGATTTTTTGTATTTCGTATTTTTCGTGGTATGGGCGATAAAAACGCCAAAATCAGTTGTTAAGCGTACGTTAAGAAGTGCATCGAAGTTGGGTTGCTAATACCTGCAAAGTGTTATGGTGATCTCATAGCCAAATCAGCTATTCGGCGCAGTGGGGTAATTAAAAACAAGATTGCGCGTTTCAAATTTTTTAGCTGATTTGGAACTCAGAAGCGAGGTCATAGAGATGAAACTTGTAATTCAAGGCAAGAATATTGAAGTCACGGAAGCCATTCGCGAGTACGTCGAGCAAAAGATCGACAAAGCGGTGAGCCATTTCCAAGCATTAACCACAGAAGTAGATGTCCACCTATCTGTGGCTCGTAACCCTCGCATTGCTTCTAGCCAATCGGCTGAAGTAACAGTGTACGCCAATGGATCAGTGATCCGCGCCGAGGAAAAGAGCGAGAATTTGTATGCGAGTATCGACCTAGTCGCTGACAAGATTTCCCGCAAGTTGCGGAAATTTAAGGAGCGCAAGAGCGATCGCGCTGCGGCAAAAACCAGTGTTGCCGTGGTTGAGCAACCTCCTATACCATTGCCAAATGGCAATCGTGTGGTTGAGTTGCCAAATCAGGTTGTGCGAAATAAGTACTTTGCCATGCCTGCACTATCTGTCGATGAGGCTCTTGAACGTCTGGAGTTAATAGATCATGACTTCTATGTTTTTCGTAACGCTGATACGGGGGAAATCAACGTTGTCTATGAGCGAAATCATGGCGGTTATGGCGTAATTCAACCTCATGATGTCAAAAAAAATTAAGACAAACTTCAGAAGAGGACGCTAATAGTTCCTCAAAAAAGGAAGGACGCTAAGCGTCCTTCCTTTTTTTTGAGTTTAAATTTGCTACGCTAGAAGACTAAAGCAAATTTCTCGCAGTTTTATTTTTTATACCAGAGCAGACATGACTGTTAAGTACGGCGAACAAGCGATCGCAGAAGTAAATCTAACCACTTTCCCGAATCCTCGAATCGGGAGAGATTACAAAATTCAAATAACTCTTCCTGAATTTACTAGCAAATGTCCATTTTCAGGCTATCCCGACTTTGCCACAATTTATATTACCTATACACCCAATCTGTTATTGGTGGAACTCAAGGCAATCAAGCTGTACATCAATAGCTATCGCGATCTCTTTATTTCCCACGAAGAAGCGGTTAATCAAATTCTTGATGATTTTGTGAAGGCAGGCGATCCCTTGAGAATTAATGTCAAAGGAGATTTTACGCCTCGCGGTAATGTGCATACAGTTGTGGAAGTAAATTACACAAAGCCACAAGAAACAATTTAGCTATAGATGCGTCACATTTAAACAATTGCAGTTGCTTTATGAAAATCCGTAAGAAATACCAAGTATCGACTAATGCTGAGATCAATCTAACAGCTTTGTTAGATGTAGTGTTTTCGATTTTGGCATTTTTTATCTTGCTATCAGCCGCTCTGACTATGCCAAGTCGGGTGGGAATTGATTTACCAATTAGCGATCGCAATAGTAAGGGTGAATCAAATTCAGGAGATCTTCAACCAGAAGATGTTTTTGTAATCACCCTTGATCCTGCAGGTCAAATGTTAAAAGATGGAAAATCTATACCGCCTCAGCAGTTGTCACAAGAGATCACTAGGTTTTTAGCCGCTTCCACCAGAGGCATGATTGTACTTAGTGCTGATGACTCAACTGTCTCATATCAAATTGTGATTAGTCGATTATCAGAATTAAGGGCGATCGCTGGTAATCGGGTGGCGATCGCCACATCTAGGTCTTGATTCGAGTGCTTTGCTTCGTAAATTTATACTTACCAAAACAAAATACTTATAAAAAACAAAGCAATGTTGCCAATTGAACCCAAAAGCGAACTAAATGCAAGTAAAGCTGATAACACTATGTTTAAATCCGCACATATAGTTGCTAAGAATCCTGTACTTCAATTTGCGAGTAAAGCAGGTCAGATGTTTATGCAGCATCCTTTTTGGTTGCTTGTAGCAGCTTCTGTTGGAATCCATACTGTCTTTGCTCTAGCCGCCCCAAATCCGATCAAAAAATCAGAAACTCGTGAGGTCGTAGTATCGACTCTTCCAGTTGTCAAGCTACCTCCTAAGCCTTTACCAAATGTCTCAAAATCGAATAAATCGCCCATAGATAATTTATTTGTAAAGAACTTGCCAAAATCTGGTTCCCCACAAAGTACATTTCCTGACATTTCTAGTAGTCCGTTAACCACCTTGGACTTAGATAGCCTTAGCAGTTTTGAAGGTTTAGAACCAATTACAGAAAGGTACTCGGTTCCTCCATTAACCAATGATACTGATACAGCAAAGTTTGTGAAAACACAAACTCCTGCGCCTACAACAGCTAAACAGGAGCCACCACAGCGCTTTACTCAGTCTGGACAGATCGATAATACTGATCCTGTGAAGCCAGCGGATAATCTGAAGCCTGAGTTTAAAAATGGCAATCTTAAGGATGTTGGAATAGCTCCAAACAAAAATAATGACAATAATAAAGTCCCTCAGAAAGTTGCAACAAATCAATCAGGTGGCAATGGAGATCGCCGCGAGAAATCGATTGACAATCTTGCAACGGCTTACATAACTAATCCAAAAATTCTGGATTTGACTGCCAGAAAATTACTCAGAAATACAGAAATTGCTCCTCCAGATGCTTTGTTATCGGATCTAGATAACAGTAGACGAGAAAAAGGAGTGGAATGGATTCCGCCCAAACGAGCAAATACTTCTGGGAAAAGTGGGACAGTCACATTTATGTGGTTAGTTGATCCTAACGGTAAAATCGTAGAGGATACTGTCCTTCTTGTTTTAAGTGGAATTTCCGAGTTAGATGATATTGCTAGAGAAGCAGCTAAGGATTACAAATTCAAACCAATTGAAGATCCTGCTAGTGGCATATATCGTCTTGTGACTGCTAAATATAAATTTACTTAAATACAAATTTACTTAAAGCAAAGGCTGCGCATTGCGCAGCCTTTGCTTTAAGTAAAGATGGCGCAACGCGCCATCTTTATTTTTATGGATAAATTATTGGAAAGTCTTGGACATAATTGCCATCACAGGCATATTTAGCTCGATATTCTTGTAAAACCATGCGATCGCCTTCTAGTTTATAAAGAGCTGATGAGCCGCAATCACCAACACCTCGAAACTTAGTGAAGTTAGTCATGGTTTGCGATCGCACATTAACTCTGGGCAAACCTGCGATCGACCTGAAAGTAACCCGTAGCGGCTTTTCACCCGCTTTCGGCTCTTGGAAACTATCAAACTCAAGAGGGACGACACGGGGTTTCTGAGCTTCGTCAATCCATAGAACATATTCAAAGTTTCCTTGATAAGCTGCTAGGAAACACTGAATTTGCACCAAGTACTTTTTATCAGAAAGTTGGAATGCTTTAGAACCCATTCCTCTTTGTCCATCATCAGAACTGAAGTTATCCTTGCAAACCCCTAAACTTTCGCGGTTTTGTAGGACATATTGCAATGGATCTGCGGCCGCATTAGTAGTTGCTGGCTTAGATGGATTTGAGCGCGTCAGATATCGCAATAATTGCTCTTCAGTTAATTTTTTGTTCGGGAAAGTTACCCGCAATACGGGCTCAGGATTTTGAGTGGTAGGTGATTCGAGAGTATATATATATCCATCATTGTTAAACTCGATCGCCCCATCTTTCTGAGGATTATAATTCATTGCTTCTAAGTCCAAACCGCCACTGCCATCTTTGTTGCGGCTGATGTAATATCTAGGGCGATCAGGCTCCTTTGAGTCGGCACAAATATAAACTCGATAATTGGAAGTCTCTCCATAGGCATAAATCACCTTGTTTTTGCCACAGATAATATCGCCTTCAAGTTCTTTGATATCGCCAATAGCAAGCGCTTTTGCAGAAGTGTTTGGAGCTATAGAGGCTGGCTTTGTGGCTGTTGGAGTTGTATCAGGAGAGGGAGAAACCGTTTTGGAAGTAGTAGTTGTCGTCGTGGTTGTCGTTAAATTATTAGGTGATGGTGATGATTTTGACGGATCTTGATTACTACACCCAATAAAGCTAAGGCTCGCCATCACAGTCATTAAGCCAAGTCGAATTTGCAACATGATTCCTGCTCCTGATATCTGCTCTCTAAGTATAGCGATCGCGCCTTTAGTTAAGACATAAAACTAAATCGAGAGTTCCAACTTGCTAATATTGCGGCGCGGCGAAGCCGCGCCGCAAAAAAATTGGTTCTTATTAACATGTTGTAATTCTGCCTACACCACGGAGTTGCTTAGCATACCATTGGGAAACTTGATCTAATCCTGATAGTTCACTAATAGCAATTCCGTTATGTCCATGCTCTTTCCCTGAGCTGTGAATATATTCACCATTGCCGATGTAGATGCCAACATGGGTTGCTTTTGTTGGATTGCCAAAAAAAATCAAATCACCAACTTGGATTTCTTTAATATTTACAGTCATTGCAAATGCTTCTTGTTGATAGGCATCGCGAGGTATCCAAATGTCAACTGAGGCAAAAGCAGCTTGCATTAATCCTGAACAATCATAATTTGGCGCAACTGTCCCTCCCCACAAATACTCATTTGGTATTGCCATAGCCTTTTGAATAAAAGAAATTACCTTAGTAAGGCGATCGCTTATTTCTTGAGCACTCAGAGATGGCAGCAAATTAGCAATAAAACTTTGGCGATCGCTTAGTTCTAATTTCTCAAAATCTTGACGATTAAGTAACCCTGTATAGTCATCTTCGAGTAATTGGATTTCGATGAAATTTGGCTCAGATTGTAATACTTGTAAATATCTACCCTTTGCCATCTGCGTTGCTAAGCGATCGAGTTTTGGCGAATCATAAATATTAACATCAGCCAAACTGCGATAAATCATAATTTAGATTCCAAGGGTATGTCTCAAAGCTTGATCAATTTCAGTCGTTGGCAGTGAGCCGATCACATTGTAAATTGCGGAAGTTGTGATCGTTGTTAGGTTGTCGGTCATTATCACTGAGTCTGTGAGCAAACCTGATTGTTTTCCTGCGATCGTGTTCAACATTACCGAGACCCGACTAGGATGAATACTCCTGATCATCCGACTAGTAATCATCGCAACCACTACTTGTGGTAGTCCTGTTTGCAAGTTATCAGCTTGGACAATTATTGCTGGTCTTGTTTTGGCTGTAGCCAGATCTGAGTTGGGGAAGACTACAAGAACAACATCTCCGCGTTTAATGTTTTTTGGCGACATCGTAATTATCGTAAATACTCATTTCGGGGCTATCCCACTCTTCTGCAAAAGTAAATAAACTAGCTCGTAGTATCTGTGCGTCGGCTCTATTAATACCAAGGGATTCTAAATTAATCTCATCTGACTTTAGAAATGTAACGATAACTTTTGTGCCATCGGGTATGCCTGTGGGTAGATCGGTGAGCTTGATCTGTCCATTACGGTAGAGACCTTCAAAACTGGTGAGCATAGCGAGCTATTCCATAATTTTGGAGCGAAGTTATCTCTTAAGATACCAAAATCTAACCCCAAAAAGAGATACGACACTTCGCGCCGCATCTCTTTTTGGACTTACACCCAGTAAAGAAATGGCGTAGTCATTTCTTTACTGGGTGTATCACAGAAGTGTTGTCACACTTTCGTGAATTAAAAACCAGATCCAGTAAGGGTTTTAGTATTAAACCTACGGTACTAAAAACAATTAGTACGAACTACGGGTTGCATTATCATACTTTGCTGCTAGTATGTGTGCATCAAAATTGAAAACTTATAAAGTGAGCTAGCAATAGCCGTGACCGTGCAGCTTCCCCACCTTCCCGAAATTCATCACCCTAAGATTCAGGCGCTTTTTCAGAAGAGCGATCGCGAACTCGTGACGCTATTTCAAAGACATCCTGAAGAGGGTCAATATTTTGCAGCGATTTTTTGTCGCTATGGACAAGTGCTGTACACCCTAATTGGTACAGCCACAAGATCGCCAGTGCAATCGGACTACTTATTTGTCAAAACTTGGGAATATATCTACCACGAGATGCGAGTGCTAGACTTGCGGGCGAATACGCCGCGCCTATCCTTGCAGAGTTGGCTGATTAATATTGCTGCCATGATGATTAATCGCGCTGAAGTCCCTCCTGTTGAAGAGATCCAATATTCACTTAAAGATACACCGCCAGTATTTTGGTGCTACCTTAATCAAGCGCTAAATCAGATGGCGGGTAACCTACGTCTGATACTATTGTTGTCTCAAACTTTTCAGTGGAGCCATACGCGCATCGCTGCTTACTTACATGCTGAAGGCGAAAACATCTCTGCTAGTGATGTTAAACAACTTTTAGTTAAGGCCTATCACGCCCTAGAAGATGCCCTTCCCGAAGATATCCGAGACATTTACCTAGCTCAAACCGCCGTTACTGCCTGAGGTAAAGATTATGCAAACATTGAGTCCCACCATCTCTCCAACTATTTCCAGAACATACAACCCAAGGGGTACTGACGCAGAGACTGATTTTTTGCCTGCGATCGCTCAGTCTTCAGTCTTGCAAACCGCTTTGGCTGGTTTGGATGCGAGCCTCAATGATGAGCTAGATCGCTATCGCCATTGGCAAGACAACGGTCAAACCATCTCATATCTCAATCCCTTTAGACCTCGTGCTGTTTCCACGCAGTCGATCTGGACATCACCCAGTTTGTCTGATGCACTCTCCCCGATCGCTCCAATTACTGAATCAACTACCAACGATCGACGGACAATTCAAATGCCTGTGATGCCCCCGATGGGCTCAGGATTACCAGCAAATTCATCAATTAATATTTCTAATATTTCGGCAGCCGAGTTACATAACTTTAAAGGGCTAGAGTCTCTCCAAAGCCTTGAAAGCTTCAGTGGCAGAGGCTTCGAGCAAGATTCACCCTATGCTCAAGATATGAATGGCTATGGTGAGTCAAGCAGTATGGCTTCGCCGACGATGGCAAGAGTACCTGAACCCGACGATGATGAGATTTTGCAAAGCTTTGCCAATGATTATGCAGATTCCTATCAACAACCCATTGAGCAAGAGACTGCGTATCCGATTCCAAGCGTACCAAAAGAAAAGAGTGCCTTTCGCAGCTTAATGAATCCAGTGGGGATTATTTCACTATTATTGTTGCTTTGCTCTAGTGCGGCGATCGGCTATCTGATGGTCGATCCATCTGGAGTAATGAAACTTTTTAAACCTGAATCAAAACCAAAATCTGCACAAAACGATGCCAAGAGCCCAGATTTAGGTAGTGATATTAATCTCCAAAATCAGCAGCAAAAATCAAATGAAGCAGGCTTATCATTTGTACCTTTTGCTGGCGATAAAACTACGTTAACAAATAGCAATAAATCGTCAAGCAATTCTGCGATCGCGCCCAAAAATCTATTTGCTACCCCATTGACAAAGTCCTCAGGTTTATTCGCCCCAAATACTGCCTTAGTACCCAGTAAACCATTAAGAACAGTGCCTTCAACTGCATTACCACCCATTTCAGTTGCACCATTGCCTCCTGCTTTAGCTCCAGCACCTGTAGAGCGTAACTATAGTTCTAGCAGAAGCAGAAATTACGATTCGACTCCTGCACCTTCCTATAATCCACCCGCACCCGCTCCCCGTCCTACAAGCAAAGCTAATAGTTCTCCAAGTACAGCTAGATCGACTCCCACAAACACAAGTCCTGCTGCTGATATAAATCCTGCGCCGACGACGGTTTATGTCACACCACGTAGAAATACTGCCGTGAAATATGCTGCACCTCTATCATCGGCTGCTACTCCTGCGGCAGCCGCCCCAAGTAGCAGCAGCTATCGGGTAGTCGTTGAGAATAGCTATGCTGCAAGTGCTCAACAGATTGAGCGAGATGCTTATGTGCGCCCTAGTGATGGACAGGTACAAGTTGGCTCTTATCGAGATGCTAATGCGGCTCAGCAACAAATTGAGCAATTACGTCGTCAGGGGATTCCAGCCAGAATTGAATAAGAGTTGCTAGATTGTATAAGTGCTTTGTGCTTTTACGATCTAGCAATGCGAATTTACTAGCAAGACGCAAAAATATATGCACTTTTTTTTCGATGCGATCGCCTGCGGTTTGTTGGCAGCCTTAACATGGATGGGGCTAGTATGGATGTCACCTAATCACCCAATTGAATCTGGGAAAGCATGGGTACAGGGGGTAGGGATAGTTGCGATCGCAAATATTTTTGTTTGGATTGCTTTAGTAGGATTAAATTTGCGCTGGATTCCTTTATGGGCTATTTGCTTTTTGTTGATTAATGCAACAATTGCTCGTCTAGTATTTCCACTTTGTGAAGGGATTAAAATTCCCATTATTTGGGCTTTAGTAATTCATCCTATAGCGATCGCTTTGATGAGCATGTTACTGGGTGGAGCTGTAGGTTTTTTATAAATAGATCTGTCGGGAAACAAAAGCAAGGTATAGAAGCAACTTCACATTTATTTCTGTACTTCAATCCATAGGTAAATACAAAAGCTATAAGTTCAATAAATTGAACCATAGCCTAGGTTTGATATC
>JBIKYZ010000209.1:0-8922 GCA_044354985.1 Pseudanabaena sp.
AATCGTCGTCGTCGTTTTGGTTTGCGTTGTAATTTGATTGCCGCCATTTATAACTTTGAAGTCGCTCTTGTTGCTTCTAAAACTTTCTCTGCTCTGGATTAATTTTCAGTTCTGCAAGAGGTCTAATATACCTAAGATACAAGATGGTTTATTTGGCACAGGCATAATGTGAGAAGCCCTGATCGTCAAAACTTCTTGAGTAAATTCACTTTCAAGTAAGCCGATGGTTTGCGGATCGATCGAAAACTTTAGACAAGTATCAAGCCCTGACTCTTGATGTACTCTCATCTTTTCTTCTGGAATATTGACACTCTGGAGCAGTGTTTGCATGGACATATGTCAACTTTAGTAAACATTAACCATGTATAGCGATCAAGGCAATCGTTTGTATACAGCATTATGGCTGCTTGCGTCCCCATTTTTCGATCGCGGTCTGAATTTGCTCGACTTTAAATGGCTTGGCAATAAAATCATTCATCCCAGATGCAAAGCAATTTTCGCGATCGTCCTGTGTCGCATTAGCAGTAATAGCAATGATTTGAATAGATTGGTTAGACGGAGTTGGGTTAGATAATTCTGTTTGACCACTTTGCTCAAGAGATCGAATTTGGCGAGTAGCCTCTAATCCGTCCATTTCGGGCATCTGCACATCCATAAAAATCAAATCATAGGATTGTTTTTGGATCGCTTCTAATACTTCGATTCCATTTGTAGCAATATCGATGCTGTAACCCATCTTCTCAAAAAGACGATTTGCTAATTTCTGATTGACTGGATTATCTTCAGCCAGCAAAATTTTGAGGGGAATTTGTGTAGCAAGTTTGGGGATATTACTAGACAATAATTTGTTCTGAGTACTATCTACTGGGTGTTCTAAAGCCTTTTCTAATAAATGTTCGGCTGAATGATCGACGATTTCTATAGTAGGAGATCCTGTGGTTGCTACGGGGTGATATGGAATTGCAAATAAAAAGGTTGTACCTTGATCCAAAATGCTCTCAACCCAAATATCACCACCCATTAAGTTGATCAGCTTTTGACAAATGGCTAGCCCTAAACCAGTACCTCCAAACTTACGAGTTATGGAAGAATCAATTTGCAAAAACGGTTTAAATAATTTATCTAAATCGTGAGATGGAATACCGATACCAGTGTCTTTTACTGCAAAAATAAGTTGATGGTCTTGATGCTTTCTGATGTCTATAGTGACTTCGCCTACAGCAGTAAATTTAATTGCATTTCCCACTAGATTGACTAAAATCTGCTGTAAATATTTGATATCTCCTTCGATTAGTTGAGAAACCTGCGAATCAATTGAGTAACAGACTTCTAAGGATTTTTCCTTAGCCATGAAGTTGACTAAACTGAGCACAGTCTCAATACATTCTCTTATAGCAAAAGGCTGTACTTCCAACTCGACTTTTCCAGATTCAACTTTGGAAAAGTCCAAAATGTCATTGATCAGCATTAATAGCGCTGCCCCACTAGTGTTGATTGTTTCTACATATTCGCGTTGCTCTGGATCTAGACGAGTATCTAACAACAAATTAGTCATTCCAATCACCCCATTCATGGGAGTGCGAAGTTCATGGCTCATTGTGGCTAAAAACTCAGATTTAGTTCGAGCGATCGCTTCCGATGTTTCTTTTTGTTGTTGAAGTTCTATTCTTAAAATATTAGTCTTGATCAAGTCCTGAATGGTAAGGAAGCCAACTTTGACCACCATATAGACAAACAAAGCCCCAAAAAAGAAGATAACTCCTGTGAGAATCAAAATAAGCCATTGGATTTTCAAATAGAACAGTACTAATATCCCCAAGTACCCAAAGAGAAAGAAAATCATCAGCGATCGCAATATGTTCCAGCTCTGGCGATACTTATTATCTTGAATTAAAGCCAAAATTCTTTGTGTTTCTTTAATCGAAAGAAACATCACAAATCCACCAAGGACAATTAAGACAATAGTAAAAAGATCGCTCATGCTTTTACAAACTTAGGCAGACCCAAGTATATAACTACGACTCATCACATACATTATCTAAGTAATACCAATTCACAAAAGGGTGACAACACTTCTGTGAATTAAAACCCAAACCCTGTAAGGGTTTTAAAAACACAAAATGGCTACGCCATTTTGTGTTTTTGTATAACTAGGCATAAGTAAACTTAAAACCCAAAATGCTGAGCTGACCGCTACGCGGTCGGCTCAGCATTTTGGGTTTGGTTTATAACTATGCTGAAATCCTTAAATGGCAAATCTTGAATAGCTATCCAGCAATTCTAATTATAAAAATTGGTTTTGGTAAAACCCACCATAGGTAGGCTTTACAAGAAACAATTTTGGCGTTTCCAGCGCCTTTGGTGCTGGAAACGCCAAAATTGGTTGGGTAATGAGAATTACTGATAGCGATCGCTATACTAGTTATCTAGACTGAGTTAATGTTTGTACTAAATTTAGCTAACGCACAGAGAACACATATGAATCTGAATCGCCGTAAGTTACTTTCTTGGTTTGGTTTAGGCTGGTTGGCAAGCCTTCTGCCTTCGTCGTTAATTGGATGCAGTGAATCTACTACTCCTACTGCCACTGCGTCAGCTCCTGCCTCCTCTCCTACGTCTGCTCCTGTGACTGTTGCGGCTGCACCTAGCGGTGCTTTCAAAGCGATCGGTACAGTTGCTCAACTGGACAAAGACAAGGTTTTGGTATCTTCAGACAAAAAAATTGCTGTAGTACGCAATCCTAATGATGTAACAAAGGTCTTGGCTGTCAATGCTACATGCACTCATAAAGGCTGCACAGTAGCATGGAAATCGGCAAGCACAGAATTTGTATGTCCTTGTCATGATGCTAAGTTTGCGGCTGACGGTGCGGTGCGCCAAGGTCCCGCTGATAAGCCATTGCAAAGCTTTCCAGCCAAAATTGAGAACGGACAAGTATTAGTTAGTGCATAATCTAGTTAAAAGTCTTGCTTTGCAAGACTTTTAACTAGATTTTAGTATTTTGTGTCAATGCGCCGTAAGAAATTCTCATAAAAGAAACGCCAAAATTGTTGCAGATACCCCAACAATTTTGGTGTTCATGATGTTTTTAGGTAATATATTTTAGATATAATTTTCCTAATTTGTATCTAAAATATATTGCTTGTATGAATATTAGTTATTTTAAGAATGGACTATTTGCAACTGCGGCGATCGCATTACTATCAGCATGTAATACTACTCCCGCAACTCAACCAACCACGATCGCCACCACAACTCCAACTACTACGCCAACAGCAACTCCAACTGCTTCTCCACCTAATTTATTTTCTAGTCAGAGAGACAAAGCGATCGAGTCGGCTGGAAAAATTTATTTGGGTGCTTTATCTAGAGGTCAACAAGCCTTTTTTCTTGAAAAAAGTAAGTTTAGCAGCACCATTGATGATCTTGGGGTAGGAATCAAGGCTGAAGATAATAATTATTTATTGCAAATCATTGACACTCAGCCAAAGTCAGTCACTATGACCGCAACTGCAAAACAAGATAATGTGAAAAGTTTTGCAGCTTCAGTATTTGCTGTTGGAAATGCTGGTAATGAGGTAACAGTCCGTATCGTCTGTGGTACTGACACCCCATCAAAAACGCCACCCACTGGAATCACCGCACCTAAGTCTGAGACCGATAAACCAACTTGTCCAAAAGGTTCTTCTCCAGTTAATTAAATCAACGCCTACCTTATATCACGATAAACAGGCGGCATTTTACACCACCTATTTTTTTTGTTTCTTATATTCCAGTAAAATTTGAGAGCACACAAATGATTTGGGATTGCTATATATTGGTAGATATTGCGATCGCAAAATAACAGCATAACTATAAGGATAACTATGTCAGGACATATCCTGCTTGTGGATGATGAACCAGGGCTGAGAGAGGCGGTGCAAGCCTATCTTGAAGATAGTGGTTTTGCAGTACAAGTTGCCAACAATGCACGCGATGCATGGCAAATGCTAGAGCAAACCACACCCGATCTAGTGATCTCGGACATCATGATGCCGCAGGTGAGTGGGTATGAATTTCTGAAGCAAATGCGCGAAGACGTAAGATTTTTAAATTTGCCTGTGGTGTTTTTGACAGCCAAGGGCATGACCAAGGATCGCATCGAGGGCTATAACGCAGGATGTGATGCTTATTTATCTAAACCTTTTGATCCTGATGAACTAGTAGCGATCGCTGAAAATTTGATCGCCCGTCGAGCGATCCAAGCAGTTACAGCTAATAGTAATACTTCTGAAATAACTGATTTGGCTGGTCAACTTGCCGAAATTAAGGAGCTTCTAAAAGAGAAAGCTGCGATCAAGGTTAAGGTAACCCCACCGCCGATCAAGATTGAGTTTACCCCTCGCGAACAGAGCGTCTTAGAGCTTGTAGTTGAAGGCTTAATGAATAAAGAAATCGCTAAGCGTCTGGGTACAACTATTCGTAATGTTGAGAAATATGTCAGTCGTTTATTTAGCAAAACTGGTACTAGCAGCCGTACTGAGTTGGTTCGCTATGCGTTACAACATGGCTTAATTGAGGCTTATTCTTAGGTAAAAGGCATCTCGACTCGCTAACGCATTCTAAAAATAATTAATCCCACTTGATGCGTTACGTTTCACTAACGCATCCTACAAATAATTAAGCATTCTTCACTTATGAGTTATCTACTAACATTTTCCTAGAAATTTCTAACCTAAAATACATTGCTCTTAATATTGAACTTAGGGATGAAAAGTGCTAGATACTGTTCATTCCTGAGCTTATAAATTTTTTATATGCAATGGTTTAAATTTAATTGGCTGAGTATTAAGTCGAAACTGATTGTGATGCTGCTAACCGTGAGCAGTAGCTCGATCCTCGTGACTGCATATCTTGGTTATCAAAGCGGGAAGTCCAATTTGACCGATCGCGTATTTAATCAGTTAACCAGTGTACGGGCTTCTAAGGCTTATCAAATCGAATCCTATTTCAAAACAATTCGCAATCATATTCAAACACTGAGTAACGATCCTTCAGTGGGAACAGCGCTCTCCGAATTTACGAACGCCTACCGACAGCTTGAAAATGTGCCATTACCAGCCGATGCTTTGCCCAAAATTAATGCTTATTATCAAAATGAATTTCTGCCCAAGTTAGCGCAAACAGAGCAAGGTTCTCCTGTTCTCAATTCATTTTTACCAGAAGCGATCGCGAGTAATTATCTGCAATATCATTACATCGCCAATAATTCTAATCCCATTGGCAAAAAGCATCTCTTAGACAAAGCCAATGATAGTAGTGAATATAGTCGCCTCCATGGTCGCTATCATCCGATCTTTCGGAATATTATTGAGAAATTTGGTTACTATGATTTGTTTCTAATTGATCCTGATGGTCGAATAGTTTACACAGTTTATAAAGAGACAGATTTTGCAACTAGCCTCGTGGTTGGCGCTTATAACGAAAGTAATCTTGCTCGTCTATTTACCTCAGTACGACGTTCTAAAGAAAAAGACTACGCGCGAATTATCGATCTGGAGTCTTATGCTCCTTCCTATGGTGCTCCAGCCGCTTTTATTGCCGCACCTATTTATAATCAAGATAAATTTATCGGCGTTCTCGCGATTCAAGTACCAGTTGATGAGATTAATAATGTGATGACTGGTAATCGCAAATGGGAAGCTGATGGCTTAGGCAAAAGTGGTGAAACTTATCTAGTTGGTCCAGATTACTTAATGCGATCGGTTTCGCGATTTTTGATTGAAACACCCGAAGAATACTTAAAAACTCTAGTTGCTTTAGGCGTAAATAACGAAACAATTAAACGGATTCGTCAATACAAGACCTCGGTTTTGGCTCAAGCTGTCAAGACTACTGCTGTTGAGGAATCGATGATGGGTAAGCAAGATATTAAAATTATCCGTGATTATCGTGATATTCCTGTCCTGAGTTCTTACTCACTGTTACAAATAGAAGGATTGAAATGGGCAATTCTCTCGGAAATAGATCTAGCAGAAGCCTATGCTCCAATTTATGATTTTGAACGACAGTTAGTAATTTCGGCAACTTTATTAATGTTGTTAGTAATTTTATTGGCGATGGTGATGGCTTCTTTGTTTGTGAAGCCGATTAATCAATTAATTGCTAGCGCTCGTAAGGTAGCGGCGGGTCAATTGGATGCGATCGCGGTTTTAGAAACTGAAGATGAATTTGGCGAACTAGCGCAGTCTTTTAATTTGATGGTATCAAGTTTACGCGATCAGACAGATTTAGTTGAAGAGAAAAATCGTGAGAATGAGCAATTGTTGCTAAGCATCTTTCCTGCGGCGATCGCTAAACGTCTGAAACAAGGTGAAAAGAATATTGCCGAAAGTGCTTCTAATGTGACGGTGCTATTTTCTGATTTGACGGGCTTCTCGAAATTGTCAGATTCTCTGACTGCCTATGAAATTGTCAGCATTCTCAACGATCTGGTCACGAGTTTTGATGAGACTGCCGATCGTTTTGGCATGGAAAAAATCAAAACCATTGGTGATAGCTATATGGCGGTATGTGGTCTGTCAGTGCCCTATCTCGACCATGATAAACGAGCGATTGATTTTGCGATAGAAATGCAAGCGATCGTACGAAGGTTTAGCCAAGAGCGCGGCTTCAAATTGAATATCAGTTTAGGGATTAACTCAGGCGATATCGTGGCAGGCATCGTCGGCAGAAACAAATTTATCTACGATGTTTGGGGCGACACGATTAATATTGCTAGTGCCTTAAAGTCTGCTTGTCCTGAAGGTGCAATTTTAGTTTCTCGCGAAATTTATAATCGTCTATGTGACCTCTACGAGTTTGCACCGCTAGCCACCAAAATCGAAGATGGTGAAGTCATATTAGAAGCATGGCAGCTCAAAAGCACGATCAAAATTAAACCAAGTTAAGAACATTGATCCCAATAATATATAGGCAGGCTAGATCCGCCGACATATTATTGGGTTTTATATAGATCATTGTTAACAACTCATGTCAGATATAACTAATGCATTCGCGATCGCATCAGGTGCAGCAACTGGGGCTCTATCTCGTTTTTATCTTACAGAATGGTCAAAAGCAAAATATGGGACAAAATTTCCCTATGCAACTTTTGGAATTAACGTAACTGGTTGCTTAGCGATGGGATTCTTTTTCACAATTTCCAAAGGAATCACAGGCTATCCCACAGAATTAGATCTATTGATTAGAACTGGATTTTTAGGCTCCTATACCACTTTCTCCACCTACGGATTTGACACGCTCACTATGTGGCGGAGTAACCAAAAGATCGTAACTATTTTTTATTGGGCTGGGAGTGCAATTCTAGGTATAGCCGCAGTATTTTTAGGTGCAGCGATCGCCAAGCTCTTTATAAAGTAAGCCAAACATTCAATTCGTAATTCGTAATTCCCAATTCGTAATTCCCAAGTCCTAGGACAATAAACAATGAATTTTTTAAAAGGACGTTTTCCACTAGCTATAGCAATCGGCGCTATTTTTGGGGCTTTGAGCCGTTTTTACATTACTGATTTAGCAAAAGCTATGTTTGGTAAAGATTTTGAATTTTACGGAACATTCTTTATTAACATCACAGGATGTTTGATCATTGCCTATATTCTGACCCTCGCAACCGAGAATATTCGCCTCATTTCACCTGAACTCCGACTGATGTCAACAACTGGTTTTTGTGGTGCATATACCACTTTCTCTACCTACGGATTGGAAGCTAGAGATCTCTTAGAGAAAGGTAATATTACAATGTTTCTAGTTTATTTTGTTGGCAGTGCGATCGCAGGCATGATTGGCATTCAAATTGGTGTTTTATTGGCAAGAGCCTGCGATCGACAATCTTAGAAAGTACCTGCGATCGCAGTGTCGGTGAGATCGTATACATGCAGTCTTAATGAACATGATATTTATATTAAATCAAGTAGTGCAAACAAAGCATTTCACTGTTATTTCATTGTTTTGGATTTGCTTTTAAGCACTTTTTTCCTTGTTTATAAAGGGTTTCAGATTCTAAGGTCTGCTAGTATCGATTTGCTTTTAAGCACTTTTACGCCCAAAAAGGTAGATAGCGAGCATACCGTGTAGAGAATCGATCATATAGATCATATATATGTAGATACTCGATAGAATCATTGATATCGCATCAAAGAAGAGATCTATTCAACCTACAAACTAACCAACCATTCACATACTGAGGCAAGTTGCTGATCATTGGTTAAATTGGCGCAATTTGCGAGAGTGCTATTTTGATATTGGGCAAATATTTCTATAGCCATAGCCGATTCAATAGCGGCTCCTATAAATATTAATGGTATTTGATTCTCAAAAGCATTGCGTACTCGTTCGAGCGCAGTATTGGCTGTTTTCCAATGTTCATCTGCTCCAGCAGGATCAATTCCTCCTTTTAATTCACCAATTGATAGATAATTTTTGGCATCACCCAAAATAAATTTGAGATTTTTACCTTTTGTTGTTTCTGTAAATTTATTGAGTAAAACGATATCAATGTTTTTGCTGACTTGAGGAACATTAACGTTATAAATTAAAAGCCTTTGCTCACCTATATTTGTCCGCCATCTTATAGCTTTGATTGATTCTGCTATATCCAAAGAATACTCTGCGGAATTGACAAAGCCACTATTAGTAGCAAAAGAGAAATCAATCTGGCATATTTGAAGTTGAGAAATAACAAAACGATTTAGTTTTTCATTGGCAATAGAGCCAACAATATTTCGCATTCTACCCCCAAGCGCATCACCTGAAGTTAAAATTGGAGTTTGGAAAAAATTGAAGCAAAAAATGGATGAACGGCACATTAAGAGATGCCCAAATATTGGGCATGAGAAATCGAAGCACTAATGATTTAGGAGTACTAAGATAGTAGTATTTGCC
>JBIKYZ010000034.1:0-27411 GCA_044354985.1 Pseudanabaena sp.
TCTCAAACTTAATTCTAAGCTCAATCACTTCGCTCTCAAATCCAAATTATATATCAAGGCTTTGCAGCAATCTCACTTGGAATGGCAGTCTCTGAAACCTTTTTAGGCTTCTGCGTAACATGAGCTCCTAAAGCTTAAACTATGTAATATTCAGTTAAAAATCTGACGTTCTGACATTGCTTTCAACAAAAATATTAAGTAACTAGGTCAAAACCTGTAGCGCACTCTTCGAGTGCACCACAGGTTTTGGACTTTTATATTTAATTCCAACTAGCTACTTAACACAAAATTAAATGGCTTAGGAATGAAAATTAATTAACTTGTGCAATTAAAACCAAAATTTGTTGGGGCGGGCGAAGCCCGCCCCAACAAATTTTGGTTTTAATTAATTTTCATTCCTTAGCAGTTTTGTGTTTTTAAACAGAAATTCTCGTTCTAAAAATTGTTTTTTGAAAGTCCAACGTATGTGGACCTTCAAAAAACAATTTTGGTATTTCCAGCGCCAAAGGTGCTGGAAATACCAAAATTGTTTTCATAATGAGAATTGATGATTTTTAAAACTCTGACTGAGTTTGATTTTTGATTTCCAAAAGTGTAGTTTCACTTGAGTGAATTGGTATAAAACATGTGCTTACCATCTATCATCATTGGTAATAGCTCATAAACTTGTTCATCCGACTACATAGATAGCTTGTCATATGCCCATAACTAGCGACATCTCTCCGATCACCACCCTAACAATCCAGATTAGTGCTGTGGCTATTTGGCTAGGTCTAGTATTTATAGCTTCAGAGATCTTGCGCCGCCTCAAGCAAGATCCAGAACTAGTTCGCAAAGTCGTACATATTGGCACTGGTAATGTCTTGCTGATCGCATGGTGGTTGCATATCCCGACATGGCTATGTGTGACCGCAGGTGTGACATTTAGTGCGATCGCTTTTGCCTCTCACTATACAAATATTTTGCCAATGATCCAAGATGTGGGTCGTAAGACTTACGGCGTGTTTTATTATGCGCTTAGTATCACGATTTTAGTAGTGTTTTTATGGGATAGCCACCCACAATATGCCGTCATCGGCGTAATGGTTATGTCTTGGGGAGATGGCATGGCAGCGCTAATCGGAAAACGCTTTGGTAAACACTCTTTTGTTCATCTTGGAAATAAGCGTAGCCTTGAAGGTTCGTTTGCTATGTTTGTCACCAGTTTAATTGTGATGATTGGTATTTTCGGGATTACCCATAGTATTCATACCCGTGACATTGCAATTGCGATACCTGTTGCTGCGATCGCGGCTTTGCTCGAAGCCTATTCCCCAGGTGGCACAGATAACATCTCAGTTCCCTTGTCTAGTGCTGCGTTAAGCTATGTACTGCAATCAATTTTTTGATATAGCTTTTGTCAGTCTTTTTTGTTTTCAAGAAAGGGGTTTTCTTTCCGTAAATATAAATTTTTCACTCAATGTATAGGTTAAAATTGCGCCGATCCCAATGCCTATACCAGTGTTCAGAACAAGATCAATCCCTAGCCAATCCATAAATGGAAATAATAATAAAGAACGAATTGCGATTACCGAAGCAATAGATAGGTGATAGGTTGGTAATTCGGTTTGCAATATTAATCGCCAATCAAATTCTTCTATTTGCCAGACAATCTGGCGATAAGCAAAAAAAGTTGCAACTAAGCTAATTTCAGTGGCAATAACATTTGCAAGCGATCGCAAAAAGGCTGTCTCCCAATGTAAGCAATCAACTAAAGCTGCAATAAGCGCAATATTTGTTATTGCGCCCAATATGCCGACTATTAGAAATCTTAAACTACGCGGTTCAGAAAGCTTCAACCAAATTTGCTGTAAAAAGTTTTGCATTGTTTTTAGGATCACACAAAAAATGTAAGGCTAATGCTTGAAATTGCGTATCCATTTTAAGCATTTGTATACATCTAGCTTTTATACCAATTCACAAAAGTGTTGCAAAACTTTTGTGAATTAAAAACCAATTGCTGTAAGTAGATGGGCATAATTAATTTAAAAGCCAAACCCGTAAGGTTCTGCCCCTGCGAGGCAAAACCTTACGGGTTTGGCTTTTATTCTGTATAGGTACTTACCAGCGTAGCAAGTTAAATTGCTCCATATCAACAGTGTCTCGACTGCGATAGATCGATAGGACGATCGCAAGCCCAACAGCGGCTTCGGCAGCAGCGATCGAAATTACAAAAATGGTGAATACCTGACCACGAATACTTGCTGAATCAAGATAATTTGAGAATGCCATCAGATTAAGATTGACAGCATTTAACATTAATTCAACTGACATTAATACACGTACTGCATTGCGACTGGTAATTAACCCATAGATGCCAATACAAAATAGTGCGGCAGCAATAATCAAAAAAGGTTCTAAAGACATATCTGTTTACTATTAATTTCAATTACTAATAAATATTGATTTCTGCCTTTGGCAGAAATCAATATTTATTTAGAAGCAACAAGTTGCTCTTTGGGCTTTTCTAATAACTCAAGTGAATCTTCATCAACTTGACCAACTGTCACTGTATCAGGCACTAGCTCCCGACGGGCAAGTACAATTGCACCAATTAGGGCAACCAAAAGCAAAACCGACGCTAGCTCAAAAGGTAGCAAGTAATCACTAAAGAAATGCTGACCGATAACCACCATAGTCGAAGGTAACTTTGCGATCGCTGGAGTAATAGCCCAATTTGTTGAAGTTACAGTTACTCCTAACAATGCAAACAAACCCAAGCAAACCACGCCTGTAACTACACTGCGTAAAGCCCCATATTTGACATCTTGATAGTCTTGGCGCTTATTCACCAACATGATTGCAAACAGAATCAAAATATTGACTGCGCCGACATAGATTAAAACCTGAGCTGCTGCAACAAAATCAGCATTGAGTAACAGGTAAAGTCCCGCCACACTGATAAAACAAGCACCCAGTAAAAATGCGGCATAAACTATGTTCTGTAATAGAACAACACCCATTGCCGACGCTATGAGCATTGCCGTTAATACAACTAGGGATACAGTCTGTGAACCGTCACCTAAACCAATATTACTCATTAAAAATCTCCTTTAATAGTCTTACTTGAAGCCAAATTTATAGGTATATAGAGAATCTTTATAAATTTAGCTATTCCTTTACGCTATTCCTTGCTGTCAGAGGTGGCTTCAGCAATTTCTTCAGGGCGCAAGCCAGCACGTCTAGCAGTGTGAGGGACTTCATGCCCTTCGATGACACCCTTCGGCAAGTAGGCAAGCTCACGGATCGGCGTAACAAAAGGATCTTCAGTAACTTTGGTAGGCATCCGTCCGAGAGCAACGCTATCAAAGTTCAATTCATGGCGATCGAAGGTAGACAGATCGTATTCTTCGGTCATTGATAACGCATTAGTGGGGCAGTATTCCACACAGTTGCCACAAAAAATACATACTCCGAAGTCAATGCTGTAACTCTTGAGTTCCTTTTTCTTCATTTCTGTGTTGAATGTCCAATCAACTACAGGCAAGTTAATCGGACATACACGCACACATACTTCGCAAGAAATACACTTATCAAACTCAAAGTGAATGCGTCCACGAAAACGCTCAGAAGGAATTAACTTTTCGTAGGGGTATTGCACAGTAATCGGACGACGACGCATATGGTCAAATGTTACCGACATGCCTTGCCCAATATACTTAGCAGCTTGGATCGCGTCTTTGGTGTATTCACCAACTTTATTAAGAAATTTCAGCATGGTTTTTTGATTGTCAGTGCTTAGTTGTTGAGGTTTGGCTGTTAGCATTTAGCTTTTGGAAATTGCGAAAATCTAAAAGCTAATCACTAAAAGCTAATTGCTATCCACCAAATGCAAAAGGAAAAGCCAACTTCAAAGCTGCGGTAATCAGCAGATTTGCAAGTCCAATTGGTAATAGGAATTTCCAGCCGAGGTCAAGCAGTTGATCGATGCGAACGCGAGGAACAGTCCAACGCAAGAGGATTGCAAAAAAGATAAAAGCGTAGGTTTTGACTAGAGTTGCCGTTAGCCCAATAAAAGCAGCTAAAACCTGCCACCAAGCTGTATTAGCTTCAATACCTAAAGCTCCACTAATTCTGTCGATAGGGAAAGGCAATTCCCATCCACCAAGGTAGAGAATCGAGGCGAGCAATCCTGCAAGCAAAAGGTTGGCATAGGAACCACCATAGAAGAAAGCAAATCTGATTCCTGAATATTCGGTTTGATATCCAGCAACTAGTTCTTCTTCAGCTTCAGGCAAGTCAAAGGGGAGTCGCTCACATTCTGCAAGAGCGGCAATGATGAAGATCACGAAGCCGATTGGTTGCCGCCAAATATTCCATGAGAGAATGCCATACTCAGCTTGCTGATTAACGATGTCAATCGTACTCAGTCCATTGGTCATCAGGGCAACAGCAAGTACTGCTAATGCAAGCGGAATTTCATAGCTAATCGACTGAGCGGCGGCTCGTAATCCACCCAATAAAGAGTATTTATTGTTGGAAGAGTAACCCGCCATCAGCAGACCAATTGGGGCAACACTGGAAATAGCAATAATAAAAAATACGCCCGTACCGATGTCAGAGATGATCAGGTTTTGACCAAAGGGAATGACTAAATAACACAAGAAGACAGATGTAAATACCAGTGCTGGTCCGATTGTGTAGAGTAAAGGATCGGCTTTAGCTGGGATCGTGCCTTGCTTAATGACTAGCTTGGCTACGTCAGCGATCGGGATCAACAGTCCAAAAGGTCCCGCATATTCAGGACCAATCCGTTGTTGAGCAGCAGCAGAAATTTTTCGTTCTAGCCATGTGCATACCAATGCGCCCACGGTTACACCTAAAACCATTACTGCCATGGGCAATAACATCCAAATCACTTTGGCGACATCGGCGGGTAAGCCCAGCCCTGTCAGGATTTCAATTAAAGATCTTTGTAAATCAATTCCACCGTACATTAGCGATCGACCTCACCCATAATAATATCCACACTTCCTAAAATTGCCATGATGTCGGCGAGCTTCATGCCGCGCACTAAGTCTGGCAAGATTTGCAAATTAATAAATCCTGGTGGACGAATCTTGAATCGCCAAGGGAAGACGCTATCTTCACCGATGATGTATACACCTAGTTCACCCTTTGGGGCTTCAACTCGGACATAATGCTCGCCCGATGCAACCTTGAAGGTGGGTGATGGTTTTTTGCTAATGAACTGATAGTCCATTGAGTTCCATTCACTCTTGGGTCCTGCAAGAACTCGCTGTGCTTCGAGGTTTTCGTAGGAGCCTCCAGGGATTTGCTTGAGGGCTTGCAGGATCATTTTGGTGGATTCGCGCATTTCACGAACGCGCACCAAGTAACGGGCTAAACAGTCGCCACCGTTGTCCCACTGTACATCCCAGTCAAGTTCGTCGTAGAGTTCATAGTGATCGACTTTACGCAGATCGAGTTTTACTCCTGAACCACGCAGCATCGGACCTGATAAACCCCAGTTAATTGCTTCATCGCGTGTAATTGTGCCAAGTCCTTCAATCCGCTTACGGAAGATCGGGTTATTGGTGATTAATTTTTCGTATTCGTCAATGACGGGAGTGAAATAGTTGCAAAAGTCTTCACATTTCTCGATCCAGCCATAGGGTAGGTCGGCGGCAACTCCCCCGATGCGGAAATAGTTATGCATCATCCGCATCCCTGTAGCTGCCTCGAACAGGTCATAGATCATTTCCCGTTCGCGGAAGACGTAGAAAAATGGTGTTTGTGCGCCAATGTCTGCGACGAATGTGCCGAGCCACAGTAGGTGAGAGGCGATGCGGCTAAGTTCTAGCATGATCATGCGGATGTAGCTGGCGCGTCGCGGCACTGGCACATTAGCTAGTTTTTCGGGTGCATTGACGGTGATTGCCTCGGTGAACATGGTCGCGAGGTAATCCCATCGGGTCACGTAGGGCAAATATTGGATAATCGTGCGATTTTCGGCGATTTTTTCCATGGAGCGATGTAAGTAGCCTAAAACAGGCTCACAATCAACTACGTTTTCGCCGTCTAGCGTGACGATAAGTCTGAGAACGCCGTGCATGGATGGGTGGTGAGGTCCCATATTTATGACCATGCGTTCGGCTTTGGTTTCAATCATCACCATGATTTGCGATCGCCTCTTTACTCTGTAAACTGTTGCTCTGGTTAAGTAGTGCTAGTTTTTGCTAGTTATCTAGGATATGCAGCACATCCTAAACGTTTGTTATTTTAAGTCACGGCTTGGGCTATTGCTTCAGCAATTGACTCTATTGGTTATGTTATTTAAGTAGATATACCTTGATGGTTATCAGTATATCGTCATGTTGAGGCGAGAGTATGTGTTAAAAAGTAGCTAAACAATGATTTTGGATTTAAGTTATCTTATTAAAAGCATAGATTCTAATCTATGTATAAAAACATAATCATTGATAAAATGCTATAAAAAGTAGTATAGCCTCTTATAAATCATGCAATTCGCGAGCGTCAGCACTCGAATTGCAGGCTAAAACATATTTGTATTTCCTGCGGTGCGCTTTCTCAGATATATATGGCGAGATTCCTGTGGCTTTGAGCGGTGTGATGTTAATATCCACGGAAAAATGTCCGAAGTATTGCAATTAGAATAGTTGCAAAAAATAAACTATGAATGAGCAATTTGCTTAGTTATAGCTTGTTTTTGTTAGCCTTGCATTACAGCGCTTTGCGCTCAAACCCAAACCAAGAAAATTTTTAAAGTGTTGTTCCGCAATACTTTAAAAATTTTCTTATGGTTTTTTTGATCGTTAATTGCTGTATGTCAGGACTTCATCTGACTAGTTTATCTAGATTTTCTCATTGTGGATTTTGACGAGCATGACAGCTAATTTTTGGGACATCGCACGTTACTTTAAACGCTATCGGAAAAAGGCGATCTGGAGCATCACCGCTTCTAGTTTATTTGAAATTATTGATCTCACTGTTCCCTATGCAGTTGGGCAAATCCTGAATGTGCTATCAGGGCGATCGCTTGATTATGAAATCAACAACTTCGTCATGGCAACGGTGTCACTATTTGGGCAGTCGATAAATCAGACAAATTCATTAATCACGCTATCGGGTTTGATTTTTGTAGTTACAGTTATCCGTGCGCCGATACAGGTTTGGTGTGCCAACAACTTCCATTGGGAAATTGCCCTCAACACTCGTCGTGACCAAACCCAAAAGGCGATCGCCAAAATCTTAACTTTGCCCATTGAATTTTATGATGAGCACAACGCTGGGCGAATTGCAGGGCGGGTGGCGCGAGGCTTAGCCAATCACATGTGGTCATATCCCGAAATCGCAGGGCAATTGATTCCTAAAACAGTGCGAATCCTCGGTATTTTTGTGATTATCTGCGCGATCGCATGGTGGATTTCAGTCTTCTTTTTAGTGTCATTTATTTTGGTGCTCTGGGGCAGTTTAGGAAAGCTGAAGGATCTAACGAAGTTGGAAGAAACCCTTGATATCTATCAAGAAAATACCGAAAGTCGTACTTCGGAAATTATTACCAACATCAAAACCGTCAAGGCTTTTGCTAACGAAGCCAAGGAATATAAACGCCAAAGCGATCGCCTTGTGCGTGAGGCAAAAGTTTCGCTCTGGGGTATCCATATTGGCTATGTAAAACTGGGCATGGTGCGCGATACGGTTTTAGAAGCCTGTCAATTTGTGGTGTTTGGAGCCGCTCTATTTGCGACTTTTGGGGGCAAGATGTCGATCGGGCATTTCATTACTATTTCCACTTTGGCAAGTATGGCATATTCGGAAATTAGACCTATTTGCTTGCTTGCAGAAGTCTTTGCAAGGCGCTATTCCTCAATGCTGCGTTTTCATGAGTTCATGAAACAATCGAATGGACAGGATGCGGCGATCGCACTCCATCCAAATACAAAATATCCCCAATATCGCTTTGACGGTAAAGTGGAATTTTGTAAGCTCACCTTTGGCTACGATCGAGATCGCCCTGTCCTAGAAAAGATCCAGTTCACTATTGAGCCTTATGAAACCGTAGCGCTAGTTGGGCGATCGGGTTCAGGTAAATCGACATTAGTGAAGATGCTGTTTCGTTACTTTGAGCCATCCAGTGGTGCGATTTTGATTGATGGAACCAATATTACCGAACTCGATATCACTGGCTATCGCAAACGTCTAGCGATCGTGCATCAAGAGGTTGATATATTTAATGGAACTCTGATGGATAATCTCGTTTACGGCCGACCAAACGCGACCTTTGCTGAAGTTAAGGAAGCCTGTGCGATCGCAAGCGTTGATGAGTTTTTGCATCTATTACCACGTGGCTATAACACCATTGTTGGTGAGAGAGGTGTAAGGCTCTCTGGCGGTCAGCGTCAGCGATTGGGGATTGCGCGGGCGTTGTTAGTCAATCCTGACATTCTTGTATTTGATGAGGCGACTTCTAGTCTTGATTACGAATCGGAGCGATCGATTCAACTTGCCATGCGTCGGATTCAGGGAACACGCACCACGATTGTGATTGCTCACCGACTTAGTACTGTACGCGAAGCCGATAAGATTGTGGTTTTAGATAAAGGTCAAGTTGTGGAGGTTGGCTCACATCAACAGCTTTTATCTCAAGGTGGAATTTATCATCGCTTACATTCCCTGCAAGAAACAGGAGAGTTGTTATGAGGCAAATCCGTAGCGAATTAATCCTACCCATACAGACTGAATAAATTTAGATTCTTCTGCGATCGCCTTGATCTGCCTATGCCAATGTTGATATTCGATTTCGATTTCTTCTTGAGACCATTGATAAACTTCACCGCTTCTATAACATTTCAAGAAATCATTGAAATCGTCTTCGACGCTTTGATGCGTAATCTCCACTCTTTTGAGGCGATAAAAACTGATAAGAGACTCTAGACTGTTTATCTCTAATGTGTTTAGCAACTGCTCTTCTTTAAGTTCCTCAAAGTATTCTTGAAGAAGATCAATATTTCTTTCTAATTTCAACAAAACATCTAAAAGATCGAGTTTGCGTTCCTCCAAAAACTCTTTGAGGTTAACCGTTTGACGCTGAAGCTCTATTGCAGTATCCTCTTCACTGATGTTTTGAGGTATATTTTGCATATAAGTTATAAATGCTCCCCTATTTTTCCAATTGTCGGCTTGAGGCTGTTGACTCAATCCTAAGTTTCCACCTAGTACTGTCCCCACTAAACTTGCATTATCATTGTTTATCCCAGTTAGATCAGCAGAGCGTAAATCAGCTTTGTTTAAGATAGAGGAACGCAGATCAACATATGCTAAACAAGCACGACTTAGATTTGCTCCCGACAAATTAGCTTGGTATAAATTGGCTTTCAATAAATTAGCCGCAGGGATTTCTGCTTCGACAAGAGTTGTCCCAGTCAAATCACTATGACAGAGATACGAACGACTAAGATCGGTTCTAGTCAAATTACAGAATTGTAAGTTTGCATCACTTAACTGAGTCCGAATCATTTTTGCGTTGGAGAGATTAGCATAAGAAAGATCCGCTAGCTGTAGTCTTGATCCATTTAATATTGCGCCCGACAAGTCCGCATAACGTAGACAAGCACCGCTAAGATCTGCGCCTAACAAACGTGCATTAATCAGCCCTGCTCCTACCAGAGAAGTGCCTTCTAGATTAGAGCGGCTTAAAATGGCTCCGTTAAGCTGTGCATTGTCTAGATTGGAACCACGTAAGTCCACACTATCTAGTCTCGCATCTGTTAAGATTGCCTCTTGAAGTTGAGCGCGGCTGATATCAGAAGCAGACAAATTTATCTCCACTAAAATGGCTTCTCTTAAGTCTGTCCCCCGTAACTGCGATCGCCTCATTTCAGCATGAGAGAGATTTGCTTGATAAAGGCAAGCAAAACTAAAATTAGATCCATATAGCTCGGCTCCCCGCAGATCCGCTCTTTTTAATTGAGCGCAGACAAGCTTTGATCCGTTTAAAGAAGCCTCTTGCAAGATCGCATCATCTAAGTTTGCATAACTTAAATTTGCACCATTAAGATTAGCCCGACTAAGATTTGAGCCAGCCAGATTTGCATTTTCTAAAAGGGATAACTTAAGACTTGCATCTTGTAAGTTTGCCCTCGATAAGTTAGCTTTTTGTAAATTGGTTCTCTCCAAATTAGCAAATTGCAGATTCACTCCTGCTAAATTAGCTTCACTCAGGTTTGCACTTTTTAGCCATGCATTCTCTAGGTTAACATTTCCTAAATTTGCTTGATAAAGTCTTGCCGCGCCAAGAATTGCACACCCCAAATTAGCAAGTTTAAGATTAGCTCCTGTTAAATCAGCACGTCTTAAGTTTGTGTTGGTTAGATCGGCGTTGGTAAGATTTGCGCCGATTAAGGTAGCTCTCTCCAAATTTGAGTTACTGAGATTGGCTCCTGTAAAGTTTGCTCCGTGGAGTTTTGCCCCCTTGAGGTTGATTCCGCTTAGATCTTCTCCTGAGAAATCATATCCACTATAGTCCCCGCCAGCTTTCAGGTCGTTGTCTTCTAGAGTTAAAGTCATTGTTTGATCTCATTAAATATCTATAAATGTACTTTAGAAAACACTTGAATGTAAAGATAATTGGTACAGAGATTACATTATAGCTATATCAGTTTATTCAAAATTCACTAGAGATACAATACAAGTCGTCAAAATAAATAATAATCTGTCAAAATAAATAGTGATGCTATTGAAAGAGGTGATCTAAGTGAACGATGATGAAGTATTGAGGATAATTGCTGATGCAGCAGATCATGGTTGGGAAGCATTAAATCTTTCAAGATATGGATTGACCGAGATTCCAGAAGGGATTTTCAGCTTAACAAATATAACAACACTTAATCTTTATGATAATCAAATAGAACAAATACCAGAAGCAATCACAAACTTAAGAAATTTACAAACACTTGATTTGCGTAGAAATAAAATCCAAGAGATACCAGAGTTGTTCTCTAATTTGAGCAATCTAACTTCTCTCAATCTGTCGGGCAATCAAATCAAAAAGATTCCAGAGTCATTTGCTAACCTTACCAGTTTGATAGAGCTTTATCTTTTTGACAATCAAATCCAGAAAGTCCCAGAAATCATTGCTAATTTAACTAATCTGAAAGTACTTGCCTTACAGAAAAACCAAATTCGAGAGATCCCGAAAATTCTCTCTAGATTAGGTGATCTAACTTCACTATCGTTTGCTGAAAACCAAATCCAAACAATCCCAGTAGAAATTACTACTTTAGCTTGCTTGAAAATCCTCGTCCTGTATGACAATCAGATTAAGGAAATTCCTCAAGAGATTGCTAACTTAACTAATTTAGAAAAACTTTTTATAAATAAAAATTTAATTACAGAAGTGCCAGAAACACTATGTGATTTAATAAATCTAACTGAGCTTTATCTTCATGATAACAACATTCAAAAGTTACCAAAAATAATTGAAAATTTTTCTGACAACCTAAAAAAGCTAGATTTACGAGGGAATCCAATTCCTATCTCTTCTGAACTTATTAATTCACAAGACCCCAAAAAAATACTCTCGTATTTGCGTCAACTTCATACAGATGCACGTCCACTCCACGAAGCCAAAGTACTGCTCGTTGGACAAGGCAACGTCGGAAAAACATCTCTAATAGAACGATTGATTTATAATCGATATATCAAAGATCAGCCTCAAACCGATGGATTGAATGTAAAAAGATGGAATGTTGAAATCAATAGTATAGATATTCGTCTCAATGTTTGGGACTTTGGTGGACAAGAAATTTATCATGCCACTCATCAGTTCTTTCTGACTAAGAAAAGTCTCTATCTTCTTGTCTGCAACTGTCGTATTAGTGAAGAAGAGAATCGCATTGAATATTGGCTCAAACTTATCGGTGATGAATCTCCAGTGATTATCGTTGGCAATAAAAGGGACGAACAACCTCTTGAGATCAATGGCAAAGCTTTGTGCAAAAAATATCCCAATATCCGAGGCATTATAGAAGTTTCCTGTAAAACTAGTGACGGCATCGAAGAACTTCGCACCGACATTTTGCAACAAATTACTAACCTTAAAGAGGTCTACGATCTATTACCTCTCTCATGGTTTGAAGTAAAACAAAAGCTCGAAGTCATGACTGAAGACTTTATTACCTACAATCGCTATCTCAGCATTTGCCATGAAAACAAAATTACTGATGAAAAAGACCAATCCCAATTGATCGAATTGCTGCATCGTCTTGGCTTGGTACTAAACTTTCCCGAATATCCCTTCCTCCAAAACACTAACGTTCTCAAACCTCAATGGGTTACAGATGGGATCTATACACTGCTCAGTAATGACATTATCAAAACCATAAATAAAGGCATCTTTACTAAAGACGATCTTATTCGTATTTTCGATCCAATCCGTTATCCCATTGATCGCCACAATTATTTGATCAATTTAATGAAACAGTTTGAGCTTTGCTTTGAGATCGACTGCCACCCATCTAAGTTTCTTATTCCTGCCATTCTACCCAAAACTGAACCAGAAGATGTAGAACTAGAAGGTGAACCCCTCGAATTTCAATACCATTATGATATACTCCCGAGCAGTATTATATCTAGATTCATTGTCCTTACTCATAGTAAAATTCACAAAGAAACCCATTGGCGTAGCGGGGTAATGCTGGAATATAAGAACAACAATGAGATTTTGAATATTGCTCTCGTTAAAGCTGATACTGAAGAAAGAAAAATCTTTATTTATATCAGCGGTCGCAAAGATACAAATACAAAGCGTTCATTTCTCGCTATTATTCGCGATGTCTTCCAAAAAATTCATGTAACTCTTCCTAACCTCACAATTACCGAAAGGATTCCAGTGCCAAAACATCCTGATCATCCACCTTTGGACTATCAAGAGCTTCTCAACCTTGAAGCTATGGGTGAAACTGCTCTTGTAATTGGTAAGCTATGGTTAAGAATAGATTTTCGCCAGATCCTAGATGGATATGAGTCACAAGACTTACGACTAGAAGCACAAAGAGACTTACGACTAGAAGCACAAAGAGACTTACGACTAGAAGCACAAAAAAGAGAGCATGATATGAGAGCATATGCATATGAAGATATCCGAGACCTTGCTAAACTAATTGCTAGTAGATCAATTACTACTAGTGCAGAGGTAAATGTTATGTCCCAAGAGTCGAAATATACAAATAGCCTTGAAGGTGCAACCATCGCAAATTTTGCTAACGAAGTTACAGGTAATGCCCGTCAGCAAGCCAACCAACATATTCATCAAGCTCCTAATCAAAAACTTACTGAAGCCGCGAAAGAAATCAAAGATCTACTCGACCAACTTGATAAAGAATACGATCGCAATACACTCTCAGGTCAGGCAATGATCAACGCCAAAGCGATCGAAGCAATTGATAAAAATCCTAGACTCAAAGATCGGATTGTCAATGCCCTTAAAGAAGGTGGTAGTTCAGCTCTAGAAGAATTAGTTGATTATCCAGCCATCAAAATTCTTGTGGCAACTCTCAAAGGCTTTATAGATGTCAAATAGTAAAAAGCCTAGAAACAAAAAAATAGGCGGTGCATTGCACCGCCTATTTTTTTGTCAATTTACCGATGACAGCTATTTTTGACCCACTCAAACAGGATAAACAATATATACATATTTTTAGGGTATTGACATACACAAAAAATATGTATATATTGTTGGCACACTATAAATCTCGTGGAGGAACCCAATGTATATGCAAATTCCTCAATTGCCAGAGACTCCCTTGCCATCTTGTCCTAGATGTGGAAAGTCGTCACTAGTGAAATGCATGAATGAAGATGTCTACTGCTGCTTAAACTGCCCATTTCGGAAAAACTTGAATAGATCGTATTGGGATGGATCAGGATTGGCTGGTGCGATCGCATTGATAGCAATAGCAGCTATTTCGTTTTCACTAATGAGTGCTGGAGCGTCAGTCAATCAATACCGAGACAACCAAACACCTCGCGACAGTCAACCGCCCAGCAGTCCAACTCGAAATAATACTCAAACTGAAAATAATCGCCCCATTCCACCTAAAACTACCAAACCTATTTAGGAGAACAAGATGCCTTCCAGATTAAGAAGAATAGTTTACCAAATTCCAAAAATTGCTAAAAAGAGACGTTCTCAATCTTGTTATTGCCGACATCAATGTCAGATGTCCAAGCTCAAGATTTCTAAACGTCGAGTCTTAGTGAAAAATCAGCCACGTTCTCGTTTCGTATTACCCCCAACCTTACAAGGAATCCATTTTGAGGTTTTATTGAGATTGGGACTTACGATAGATACTCTAGATGAATGTGAGGAACCTCCAGACCTAACTTTCGCCTGAAATTTAGATGTTCAAGTAGGTAAATTGAACATCTAAAAGCTTGTCTGAATAAACTTTCTAATTGAACCAATATAATCCTTCTTTTCTAACTAAGATTGAAGATATAATCATTCAGGCTATAGCAAGAAATCAAGTAAAATAGGCGCGAAATATACATATTTTTTATTTGAATAGGGTGTGATTAACAAACAAAATAAGGCTTTAAGAAATTTACATAAATATTTATGAGTAGAAAACGGTTGAATCTAGACCTTACCCCTGAGGCTTATGAACTCCTTCAAAAGCTTGCCGATGAATCAGGGAAAACTATGGCTGAGGTATTACGGACAGGATTGGCGCTATATGGGATAGCACGCGACGAACAGGCGAATGGTCGAGAGTTAGGGGTTGTACATGGAGATAAAGTTATTAAAGAGATACTTATCCCTAAGTGAGTGCATTTAGCTAGAGATGCTAAGTAGCTACCATAATTAAAACCTAAAACCAGAAGCTGTCCCGCCCGCTACGCGGGCGGGACAGCTTTCTAGGTTTTTAGTTTACTTATGCCTAGCTACTTATTCAATCACAATATTATTTAGTGTATTTTTTAAGCTTTTAATTTTGATTTTAAGAGAGGCTCAAAATGAAGACAATTTCACTTGCAATTTTGGGTATTCCTAAACAAGTAAGGATCTCTACAAGTCTTGTCGTAGAACAACTTGAGGGATTTCACTTCTTGAGAAATCCCTCAAGTGCGACGATTAAGTCGGCTTTAATAACCGATAAATTGACGGTACAGCTTAATCTGTCAGCCTATTTACAATAAAAACCTTGCGTCTGATATTTTAGATGGCAAAATGTATATTCCTTGCTTCAAGAGCTTTCGAGAGATCCTGACTTATTTAGGACTACCAGTTATTTTACAATCTTATCCTTACGTCTGGCGGACTACCGCTTTTGACATTGCAAGTCAGGAAAACTTCGTTCTGAGTGAGAGAGCCTCAAACCTGTAGCGTATCCTCAAACCTGTAGCGTATTATGATTAAGACCTTGTGATTTCGCCTTATCGTTAACAAAAATTTAAGTAACTTTTTAGAATGCCCCAAAGCCCGACTCAAACAAATCTATCGACCCTACTAGAACGCGGGATTGTCGAAATATTTCCAGATAGCGAAGCTGACAACTTGCGCGATCGCATCCAGAAGAGCGATCGCCCCCTTCGCATTAAACTAGGCATCGATCCTACCCGTCCTGACCTGCACCTTGGACATACTGTTGCACTGCGAAAACTACGTCAATTCCAAGATGCAGGACATAAAGCAGTCCTAATTATTGGTGACTTCACCGCCCAGATCGGTGATCCTACAGGTCGCTCTGAAGCTCGTCCAAGACTAACGCCTGAAGAAGTTACTTACAATGCCGAAACTTATTTAGAGCAAGCCAAGAAAATTCTTGACTTTTCGAGTGATCGCTTCGAGTTGCGTCGTAATGGCGAATGGCTCAATAAACTTGATTTGCAGCAAATTATTAACTTGCAGGCAAGTATGACAGTGGGGCAAATGCTAGCTAAAGAAGGATTTAGCGATCGCTACGAAAAAGGTAATCCGATTTACTTGCATGAATTTCTCTATCCTTTACTGCAAGGTTATGACTCGGTAGCGATCGACTCGGATGTAGAGTTAGGCGGGACTGATCAAAAGTTTAATATTCTCGTTGGGCGCGATCTGCAACTAAAAGATCCAAATCGCCAAGGCAAACCTGCTCAGTTTGGATTGTTGCTGCCTTTGCTAGTGGGCTTAGATGGCGTACAAAAAATGTCTAAATCTCTCGGTAACTACGTGGGAATTACCGACGAACCACTTTCGATGTATTCCAAACTCGAAAAAGTCCCCGATGCTCTTGTGGATAAGTACTTTGAGTTACTTACCGATATCGATCTCGCAACTCTCCCCGAAAATCCTCGCGAAAAGCAAAAACAACTAGCTTTAGCGATCGTTGGTCAGTACCATAGTCCTGAAGTCGCGCTTCAAGCCCAACGTGATGCCGAGCAAATTGTCCTTGCAGGTAATACTACCGATCTTGGTGATATTCCCGAATTTGACCTATCCCAAATCAACTTCCCTGCGCCATTGCATTATCTGGTTAAAGCTTCAGGACTCTGTAAAAGCAATAGCGAAGCTCAAAGCCAAATTAAAAATGGTGCAGTGAAACTTGATGGCGAGAAATTAGGCGATCGCACTTTTGCAACTGTTGATGAGCTATCGGGCAAAGTTTTACAGGTAGGTAAGAAGAAGTTTTTGCGATTAGCTTAATTGCAAGCATTAAAAAAGACGAATGGCGGCGCGAAACGCCGCCATTCGTCTTTTTTAATGCTTGCTTATGGTAAATCTTTTGAGATAGAAGCTAAAGTTGTCGAAAGTGTTGTAAAAGTCGCATCTGTAAATAGTGCGACTAGAATGGCTTGAGCCTGAGCGGCTGCGACTGCATCTGAACCGTTTGCAATATCCGCAAGTTCATTAACAATCTGATTAAAAGCCAGAATTGCTTGAGATAGCTTACTTAGATCAATAGACTGAAGCTGTCCAGATCCAGCATTAAAATTAGCAGGAACAAGTCCAGTCAGCGCATCGATCAAACTTGCCGCAGGCGAACCAGCAGCAATATTAATTCCTAAACTCGCAAATTGACCGCTCAAGGCAATTTGGGCTGCGGAGATATTGGCGCTATTGCCATTACCATTGCTCAACAATACAACTATGTTGCTAATGTTAACATTGCTTCCAGCTGCGCTCAACAAAGCCGCGATCGCTTGACTGATATCGATACTGAGCAAATTGCTTTGACTAACAGGCGGTGTATTCCTCACAATCGGACTATGGGAAGTTTGGCTTCCTGGTTGAATTGTGACAGTACCCGCAAAAACAGGTGCTATCCCTGCAAAAGAGACCGTAGAAGCGAGAATTGACAAAAATATTTTTTTCATAGAAATTTGGCAGCTAGGTTATTTCAGAGCGATCGCAACTTATACTAAAAGCATAGTGTGGGCAGCTCGCGTAGCGGGATGTCCACACTATGCTGAATTACCTACGTCCAGAGTAATTAAACCCATAGCTAACACCAAAGATAACCTGAGTTCCTGCATTACTATTGTTCGTAACATCAGAATAAGTTAGTGTGAGGTTTAAAGGGAAAGTAACATCTGGCAAAAAGCCCAAACCAAAGTTTAGTCCTTGTCCAGACCATGCTGTACTCACTCCCCACTGCGGGTCAAACTGGTAGCCAACATTAGCAAAAATGCCGACCCCATCACTGCTAGTGGATTTGCGATATGTACCACCACCAACACCAATAGTCGCAACTATTGGTTGAGGATTTTCAGCATTGTCTGGATTGGTCAACTGGGAAATAGTTGCAGCTCCATAAACTGAGGAAGGCGTACCTCCTGCGTTTGAGCCATAGTTCGCAAAGTTTGTCCAACCCACTGCGATCGCAGCTTGTCTAGAATCATCTTGATAGATGAGACGATGAACCTTGAGATCAAAAGAGCCATTAGAACCGAAGTTCCGAATACTATTGATGTTAAAAACACCTTCAACCGCGAAATACTGGCTAGCATCTCCTAAACCAGCACCGAGAGATATGCTTCCATCAACTGTATCTCTTTGTCTTCCAGCAGTTGCGCCGACCACACTGACAAAAGCATCACCTGTTTGAAGACCAAAAGCGACAGGAGTACCAGCATTTAAGGATGGCGTGTAGATTTGTTGGAAAACGCTCTGAGTTTGAGGTGTAATTGGACGAATGAGTAGCTGTTGACGGATAATATCTGGAGAGGTAGAAGTTGCGTTACCTGTCTGGGCGATATTTGTACTGGATTGAGCGATTTCTACAAGCTCTACATCAGGATTGGTAGAAATTGAGATAGAAGAACTCCGCTTGAATGATAATGGCATCGCCACAACATTTGTCCGAGATTGTTTTAAATCCTTAGCGGTGAAGGGTAGCTTGTTTTGAGGAGTTGGCGCTTTGACGACTCCCGTTTTAGTGGGTTTCTTAGCTGCTGTAGAGTTTTTTATACCCTTCTTAGAATTTGAAATGTTGCTTACTTTATCTTTAGCAACTGGTGAATTGGTTACCTTAGCGTTCTTAGTAACTTTTGTTTGTGCAGATAGGGAATTGATTGGCATAATCAACATAAATCCCCAAACTGCCCCTGCGGACACCAGCAATAATTTATTCATCATAGAGCTTCCCTTTTGCATTTTGTATATTCCTCACCCTCAAGCTAACTTCGCTGTACTAGCAGAAATCGTGCAATCTTAGGCTCAATAAATTCGGAACAGTAGAAAAGCGAATTGCTTTTCTTTCAAACAACACAAAAATGCAATACTCTTTTTAAGATCTTCGCACGATTTCTCTTATGCTGAAGGTCTTAAATTATACATGATTATGTCATTGATAATCATTTTTTATCATAAGTTTTAGCAAATAATAACCCTTGAACTCCAACAGTCATTTCACAAAACTATTACGGGCTAATTTAAACGCAGTTTTGAGATCGCAGCCTGAAATATTACCAAGAGATACAAGTCTCTTGGTAGCGATTTCTGGAGGACAGGATTCGCTATGTTTAGCGAAGCTTTTACAGATGCAAAGCACAAAGCTTAACTGGAATTTAACGATCGCTCATTGCGATCATCGATGGCGGATTGATTCGAGTGCTAACGCTGAGCATGTTGAAAATATTGCGAAGGAATGGGGAATTACTTTTTGTTTGAGAACGGCTGAGAGTGTTCTAGCGAATGAAGCTGACGCTCGGAAATGGCGCTATGCGATGCTGGTGGAAATGGCAAATATTCATAAATGTGCTTATGTGGCGACAGGACATACGCGCAGCGATCGCGTTGAAACATTGCTACATAACTTGATTCGCGGAAGTGGAGCCGATGGCTTAGCTTCTTTGACTTGGGTGCGATCGCTTACACCAGAAATTAAGTTGGTACGTCCATTGTTAAATGTCAGTCGTCATGAAACTTTAGCATTTTGCCGCGAGAATCAAATTCCTGTTTGGGAAGATAGTACTAATCAAAATCTGGACTATCGTCGCAATCGCTTACGTTTGGAAACAATTCCTTATTTGCAAGAGCATTTTAATCCACAGCTAGAAATTGCGATCGCGCAGACTTCAGAGCTTTTGCATGACGATGTACTCTATTTGGAAAAGCAAGCTAGTTTCTTTTTTGAAGATAATGTTTCGGTGATTTGGGATGAGCGCTTACCGCGCTTGCATCGCCAATTTCTGCAAGAGCAGCCCCTCGCAATACAAAGAAGGATCGTAAGACAGTTCTTATCACGATATTTGCCACATCAAGTAAATTTTGCAGATATTGAGCGATTTCTAAATTTATTGACTGCTCAAAATCGATCGCAGAGCGCACCATTTAAAGGCAATATTTCCGCTTTTGTAGAACATCCTTGGATTGTGCTTCATATTAGCTAAAAGGTTCGCAAAGCGAACCTTTTAGCTATTTACCTCCAAGAGCAATCAAAGCAAAGAAACTACCGCTATTCCACAGACAATGTAGAAGCATTGATGAGAGCAGATTTTTTGATCGCCAATAGACAAAGCCCATCACTATACCTAAAGTGGTCAGAGGAATAATATCGGCAAGATTTAAATGGGCTAGAGCGAAGAAAAATCCACTTAGAGCGATCGCACCCCAGACTGGTAAAAACTTAGCCAGTGACGGTAGTAGAAATCCACGAAATAGATATTCCTCGAAAAATGGCGCTGCGATCGCTAAAGTAGTCCAGAGTAGAAACTTAGGTAAGTTATTTTGGCTATCAGTCAAAATTGGTAATAAGGGATTGCCGCCCCCTTGACCTTGTAGAAATTTTTGGCTAAGTATAGAAATCACTAAAACTAAGGGAACGGAGGCAAAATATCCACCAAATCCCCACAATAACCATTGTGGCGGCGTAATTTTGATGCGAAACCATCCTTCGGGTAAAGGCTGATAGGCGGCAAGACTAGCTTGCAAAATTGGCAACATTGGAATAACTGAAAGCGTGTAGGGAATCAAAACTAATAATGCTTGGATTGTATAGTCTTCACTAGCTCTTGTTTGGATGCCTAAAAATTCAAAGATTAATGGCAATACAAATTGGGTCATTAAACAAAATGCAGTGAACCATAGCACCATGACTTCCCAAATAGTTGCAATACCCCAAGGCACTTGCAAATTGGTTTGATTAGGATTTTGGTTTGTGTCATCTTGAGATTTTTTGTGAAAAGGAGAAGATTGACGGAAGAAAATCCATTGCACCAGTAAAATTATCCAAACTAAAACTCCTATACCACCGCCGATCAGTGGGATAGAATTAATAATTACTAAACGATTAATTGCTATATTGACTTCTATTTGAGCTTTTTGTTCAAGTTCAGGAATTTTCTCGCTTCTTTGTTGTGATTCATAGAGTTTGGTTAGAGCTGTCTTGCGATACCAACCATCAAGGGTTCGCTGAATCTGAGTTTCTGCATTAGGGAATAACATGATTGGCTCTGTCCACAAGCCTTTGAGAATCTGGGCGGTTAATCCATAGCTAGTCATGGATTGACCTTCTAATGCTGCAACACTCTCCCATGTAGCGATCGCCCCTTGAGTATTACCAGTCTGAATTTGTAGCAGTCCTGTCCGAATACTAATTTCGCTAACACTAGTTAACTTCTTTTGCTTTTGTTTAGAGAGAGACGGTGGCTCATAGTCTCTTGCTTCTGGAGATAAAGAAACGCGCTCTAGACTAGCGAGATTGGATTTGCTGGCTTTAAGTACTTCTTGATAACTATTGAGTGCCTGTGTATAGATTTCTTGAGGTTTGCTTTCACCGATTAAGATTTGGAATATGTCATCTTTGGGACTTTCTTGAGCTTTTTCTTGAACTTGAGTAGCTTGCAAAATCAAATCAGTTTGGAGCAAATCTAATTTTGTCTGTTCCTGTGGATTGTTCCAGCTTGCTTGCAAGGTAAAGAGGATAAATAAAATAGACAATAAGCTGAGAATACTTAACAGCAATGACTTAGCATTCAAAGATTTGTCATTCAGAGACTTAGAATCCATTCTTGTATTTCAGGCGAAAGGGTAGTGCAAAGCAGCGATCATCCTATCATTTTGAGCTTGTAAATCGCAAACCGACAATACCGATTACAATCAGGCTGATGCAGATAAATCTCGGTAAATCTCGCGATTCACCGAGAAATACTGAGCCAATAATTGCAGTTCCCACTACACCGATCCCTGTCCAAATCGCATAACCTGTGCCAATAGGAAGGGTTTTTAAGGCTTGGGCTAGTAGGATGAAACTAGCTGTAATCGTTGAGATAGTGAGCAGACTTGGTAAAGGCTTTGTAAAACCTTCGGTATATTTTAAGCTGCTTGCCCAAACAACTTCCAATAGTCCCGCGATAATCAAATTAATCCAATCCATTATTAATCCATTGTATTGTCGTCAGAGATCAAGGCTAGGCAGTGTGAAGCGCTGCACAACCTATTTCTAATCCCAAAACACAAAATGGCATAGCCATTTTGTGTTTTTAAAACCCTCACAGGGTTTGGTTTTTAATTCACAGAAGTGTTGCTACACTTTTGTGAATTGGTATTATCACACTTTTGTGGATTGGTATAAGTGCCCCAGCATAATTAAAAGACCAAAGCTAAGATCTTTACCGAGCGCTGCGCGGGCAGTAAAGATTTTTGGAGGATATATTAAATTGTGCCTAGCTACTTATAATTTTCTAGATCGCAATGATAGCGAACTCAGAACCACACTTATAGAACTAAATGCCATCGCTAAACCTGCGATCGTCGGATTGAGAGAAATGCCAAAACTGGGGTAGAGAATCCCTGCGGCAATGGGGATCGCTAGAGTATTGTAAGCAAATGCCCAGAATAGATTTTGGCGAATTTTGCTAAAAGTAGCTCGACTGAGTTGGATCGCGGGGACGATATCGCTAATGTCATGACGCATTAGCACAATATCCGCAGTTTCCATGGCAACATCAGTACCTGAACTGAGCGCAATGCCTACGGTGGCGCTAGCCAAGGCAGGTGCATCATTAACCCCATCGCCAATCATCGCTACACGCTGACCTTCAGCAAGTAATTTCATCACAGCATTTGCTTTGCCATCGGGCTTAACTTCCGCGATCGCCCTTTCTGAGGGAATGCCCAACTGATTAGCGATCGCATTGGCGGTTTCTTGGCGATCGCCTGTGAGCATCCAGACTTGTAAGCCCATCGATTCAATTTGCCTGACGACTTCAGCGGCTTCAGGCTTCAGGCGATCACGCATGGCGATGATTCCAACTAGTTGGGAATCCACAGCGATAAAAATTGGAGTTTTGCCGAATTCTGCTAAATTCTGCGATCGCTCTAACATCTCGCTGGAAATTTCGACATGTTGCTCTTGCAGCCAAGCCCCATTGCCCACCAAAATTGTTTCGCCTGTCGTCAGCATCGCTTCGACACCGCAGCCAGCGACAATCTGTGAAGATTGGGTTGGTAATAACTCAATATTTAATTCTTCAGCTTTAGCGATCGTAGCGGCTCCGAGAATATGATTTGCACCCACCTCCGCACTGGCAGCTAATTGCAAAATCCGTAGAGCTGATTTCGGGACTTCACGTTCTTCAACCAAACTCTTGAAAGTTGTTTGCTCAATGAGTTTTCGTCCGAAAACTATTAAATCATTGGTGACCACATCAGTAACTTCAGGCTTGCCTGTGGTCAAAGTACCAGTCTTATCAAAAACTACAGCAGAGAGTTGATCGATCTTTTCAAGACTCGCGCCGCCTTTGATTAAGATGCCTTTTTCTGCACCGATTCCTGTGCCAACCATGATGGCGGTCGGTGTTGCTAATCCTAAAGCACAAGGACAAGCGACCACTAAAACCGCGATCGCTAATCGCAAACTAAACACAATTTCGGCATGGATCAGTCCATACCAAATCAGAAATGTCAAAGCGGCGATCGCCATTACGGAATAAGCAAAATATCCCGCCACGCGATCGGCGAGGTATTGAATCGGCGCTTTGCTCGCCTGTGCTGATTCTACTAGCGATACAATCCGTGCCAAGGTGGTTTCGGAGCCAGTTTGCAAAACTTGGACTGTAATTGCTCCTGTCAGATTTAGGGTGGCTCCCGTAACTCTTGCTCCTAATTGCTTAGTCACAGGCATTGATTCACCCGTCAGCATTGACTCATCAACGCTAGAACTGCCAGCGATAATTTCACCATCAACAGGAATTTTTTCCCCAGCCCAAACTACAATGCGATCGCCTACTTGCAGATCTTCAACTGGCATTGGTACTTGCAGATCGCCATCAGTACTGTTTACTAACAATCTGGCGCTAGCGGGTTGTAACTCCATCAAAGCTCGAATTGCATTGGACGCTTTGCCCTTGGCTCGCTCTAACAAAGATTGACCTAGCAATACAAATCCCAACAGCATTACAGGCTCTTCAAAGAAGCATTGCCAATTTAACTGCGGTACAAATAAGGCGATCGTGCTAGCTAAATATGCCGAAATTGTCCCCAACCCCACCAAGGAGTTCATGTTGGGGGCACGATACCACAGCGATTTCAGTCCATCCCACCAAATCGGACGACCAATCCAGCCGAGGGCTATGGTGGAGACTAACCAATGGGCGTACATATTGCCAATCAAGGGCAAATCAGCAACACCAATCAAGCCTAAATGTCCGATGATCGCCAAAATCACCAACGATGCGGGAATTGCGATTTCTTTGGTCAGCCCGAACCAAGAATTTTGAGGGGGATTTTTAGATACAGCATTGCGAGAAGATTGGCGATCGCCTTTATTAATCAACTCCGCCGCAAAACCTGCTTTGGCGATCGCCTCAATCAATTGTGGTGCTAAATCCTGTGGCAAGCTTTCTCCGCCATAAACCACGGTTGCTTTCTCGGTTAGTAAATTCACACTTGCCGCCTTTACCTCGTCACAGGCTAGCAAACGCTTTTCGACTGTTGCCACACAACCCGCACACTTCATGCCTGCGATCGCTAGGGTTAAGGAGCTAGACTGGAGGGTAGGAGATGCTGTTGCTATTGATTGAGTCAGTACCACAAACTTGTATCCAAAATTTATAAAAAATCTATATTTGAAGAACCTATTTTTTACAGGCGCTGCAAAGCCTCACTTGTAAAAAAACATTTTTGTAATTTTGCTAGTTCCTCACGATGTCTATCTGTCGCTAGCTAGTACTAAAAGCTGATAGCCACAAAGCAATACATAGGGTTAGCATATACCCAAATCTAATTTGATTGGTTGGGTAATTATTTTGATACAGCGTTCTGACATTTTAATCGTTTCCTACTAATCTTGCCGATTCTATGGGACTGCTAAAATTAAAGGTGTCTAGATTTAAAGTTTAGAAGTGCAGTACATCACTGCTATTCATCCTAGACAATAAATTGCCGCAACTGATGAACAACGTAGTTAAGAGTCACAAGATCTGTAATTTTCTAGGTTTTCAGACTTGCCCCAATGGTTCAAAATTCTCTGACAATGAGTTAGCTAATGTCCATTTCTGACAGCGAGTTCTCTATTCATTTTTGGGGTGTGCGTGGCAGTATAGCTACCCCTGGCCCAACCACAGTGCGCTATGGTGGCAATACCCCTTGTGTAGAAATGCGTTGCCAAGGTGAACGTATTATTTTTGATGGGGGAACGGGGATTAGGGTTTTAGGACAGCATCTGTTAAAGCATATGCCGATTGAGGCGAGTATTTTTTTCACCCATAGCCATTGGGATCATGTTCAGGGGTTTCCATTTTTTTCGCCTGCTTTTGTGAAAGGGAATCTGTTTAAAATTTATGGAAAGATTGCGCCGACAGGGCAAACGATGCAGGAACGTCTAGAGGAACAGATGCATCATCCTAATTTTCCTGTGCCATTAAGGGTGATGGCTTCATGTTTAGAGTTTTTTGATGTTGAAGTTCCCAGTGTGATCGAGGTTGGGAATGGGGTCACTGTTGAGACAGGGATGTTGAATCATCCAGGGGAGGCGACGGGTTATCGAGTGAGTTGTGGCGATCGCGTGGCGGTTTATGCGACGGATACTGAACATTTTAGCGATCGCGTTGATGAAAATTTGGTGTATCTGGCGCGAAATGCTGATGTGTTGATTATGGATGCTACTTATTCTGATGAAGAATATTGGTCAAGCTCCAGTCCCAAAATCGGCTGGGGGCATTCGACATGGCAAGAGTCGATCAAAGTTGCTGAAGCTGCCAATGTGAAGACTCTCGTAATTTTCCATCATGATCCTTTGCATAGTGACGATCAGTTAGATGAGTTTGGGCGGCTAGCTCAAGAGAAGTTTGCGGGAGCGGTGATGGCTAGGGAAGGCATGTATATTTCTATTCCTGTTCGCACAGGTTCCAAGCCTTTAGTTAAAGTTTGATAAAGGCTTCCATAAAACAAAGAATTATATTTTTGATGGCGCGGCGAAGCCGCGCCATTAATTCTAAAGGAATAGATACGACGCAAAGCCTCGTATCTATTCCTTTGTGCAAAGATAAATCCAAAGCGATCTCGATAAAATAGGGCTAGAAACTACATCATCCGAACCAAATGCTATCTCCACAGGTAACAGACAAACTCGCCCCCCAAGCGTCCACATGGAAAATTAAGCTGCTATACGATGGCGCTTGTCCTCTCTGTGTGCGTGAAGTTAACTTTTTAAAAGGCAAAGATGGCGATCGCGGTTTGATTAAATTTGTGGATATCGCCGCCGATGACTACAATCCTGCTGACAATGCGGGGATTGATTTTGAGACTGCCATGGGACGGATTCATGCAGTGTTGCCTAATGGTGAGATCGTTCAAAATGTTGAAGTATTTCGCCAAACCTATGACATTCTAGGCATCGGTTGGATCTATGCAATTACCAAATTGCCACTAGTCGGGAGCTTAGCCGATGCACTTTATGGCGTTTGGGCAGACTATCGCCTTTTACTAACTGGTCGCGCCGATCTCCAGACTATCGTTGCTGAACGTCGGCAACGTCAGCAAGGTTGTACTGATGGCTGTGCGATCGCCGATCAGGAAACATCATGATTATTACTTGGCTAGCGATCGCGGTTGTCTCCTTTGTTGGTGGTTTTGCCCTTAACAAACTTTATCCTGCTGACTACAAATGGTTTATGCGATTGCGTCGTCCACGCTGGCTCACCTTTGAAGGCGCAATTCCCTTTATTTGGATATCGATTTTTATTTTTGGGATTACATCAGCAGCCGTACTATGGGAAACCCAACCCGCCACAGCTAACACATGGTTGCTGATGCTTGGCTATGCGATCTTAGAAATTGCAATTTTAGCCTATACCCCAGTGATGACCCGATTTCGCAATGTCAGGTTAGGGGCAATTGTAGGCGCGATCGGTTTTATATTAGGGTTAGTTTTAACAACTAAAGTTTGGCAAATTTCCAGCTTGGCAGGATGGCTATTAGTCCCCTATTTGCTTTGGAGTCCCATCGGCACATATGTAACATGGGTAATGGCAAGACTGAATCCACCTGAGATTTAACAATATCAAACTTTGCTCAACTGCTTAGTGTAAGTAGTTGGTAGGAAATAAAATCCCTTGTTTTCTTGTATTATTAGCCAGTGTTCCAAATATCCGATCCCAGAAGCCTTGAATGCCATAGTTACCTTTAAAACAGGTATGATGACGGTCATGAAAATCCGACGAAACGAAGAAAATCGATAGAGAGCTATGCCCTTCTAGGTTATAAAAATTACCTACGATAGTCCAAGCACAGATCTGATAGAGATCGCATCCAAATATAAAAACGGGTAAAAGATCGGTAATTGTTGTAATTATGTACTCAGATTGGACTTTGGACAAGATTGAAGCAAAGAAAGAGCGGGATTAAGCGAAAAGGGATAATGAGAGTTTCAACTTTCAACCGAAAACAAATCATTATCCCTAAACCCATTATGCCAATAATTGTCA